>CBFDDY010000349.1:0-2697 GCA_965603705.1 uncultured bacterium
TTCTTTTTTCTGTTGATGATGATTTATCCTCAATTTCATCAAATTTTCACCCTCTGAGTCTCCATCACCCATAATACAAATAAAAAACAATTCCAGTCAATGAAAATTCTCTAAGGATAGACCTCTCCCCATGTCACCGTGGTGTAACAGATTTGACTGAATTACGCTGAAATTATAGTATTAGAATTGAAAGGAAAACAATAAATTCCCAGGGTAAACCTGGTACGCCCGACAGGATTCGAACCTGCGACCTTCTGATTCGTAGTCAGACACTCTATCCAGCTGAGCTACGGGCGCACATCATTTGGATGGGCTTATTATAGCAGAATAAAAAAGAGTGGCAAGCCTGATTTTTCTGATGGGCTATTTAAAAATCATCCTATAAAGCCATAAAAAAAAAGTTATTCCATAAGCCGCAGTCAGGGCCCAGACCAATATGGTTATTGTCTCATTGAAGCGCTTTAGAAAGGGTGACTTATTCTTTGCCTTTTTACTGTTTACCAATGATAAAAGATAGACCACAAGGATCAGTCCGAGAAGAAAAAACCATTTTCGCATCTATGACCATGTCCTTTATAACTTTAGAATTGCAGCACCATCGATTTTGCTATCTTTAACCGGCTTAAGGACTTTCATGACGTTATCTTATGAGATTGCTTTGTCGCTTCGCTCTCTTCCCTGTTTTTTTCTAATTCTTTGCGGATCTTCTGATTAAGACGTTCGCGGCGGTGGACGAAATCTCTTTCATAAGAGGAGGAAAAACCCCGGGCTACAACATAGCCTTCTTCAGCATATCTCTGAGCCTCCAGCAGCTTTTTCTCTTTATGCTCAAAATACATGGCAAGTTCCCGCAAAGAAAAAAGCAGGTCTGCAGAAGGAGTCTGAGAGCCAGCCATTTGCTGCCACATGAGCACAGCATTTTCCCATTTCTGACTCTTTTTATACTGAAGAGATAATCTCTTTCTTGTTGATAGCCCGGCCTCTTCAGAAAGGCTTCCATTTAAAGCCCGCTGGAAATAATCTGCTGCTTTTTCCCTCTCCCCTACTTTCTCAAATACTTTCCCGGCCCCAAAAAAATCCATTGCATCAATATCACTTTCCTCCAAGTCAGAGGCAAAGAGAGATGCCCCCATTATTACTACCCCCAGAAGAGACAGGATATCCTCAGCATTGTGATAAAGAATAGGTTCGATCAGGTCAAAATTTCCTGTTTTTAGATATTGAAAGTACCGCCAGGGAATCTCTGCCGAAGGAATATCTTCATCCCGCCCAGTCATCAACACTTCCCGGGCCAGATAGAACAGGCGGCAGCTTTCATACTTATGTTTCCAGAGATTCCGGGCGGGAAACAGAAAATCAAGATGAGGTAATTCTGATAGAATTAAGGGAGTTTTATAAAGGATAAAACGAGTTTCCAGCAGCGGCATATCAAAGGCTTTGCCATTATAGGTTACCACGGACTTAAAATCCATATCAGCCAGGAACCGGCTTAGCTCCCGGATCATCCGTTCTTCTTCCCCCAATTCTCCCAGGAAATACTGAGCTACCCAGAATTTATCGTCCCGGTAATATCCCATGCCTATATTAAAAGGGATTACTCCTGTTCCTCCGGAAAGACCGGTTGTCTCAAGATCGAAAAAAAGAGCGGTTGAAAGGTCAAGCTCCTTAAAGGCTGAATCCCGGCTGAGCAATGCTAAGGTATCTCCACTGATATCAAGGCCTTCAGAGATTGAGATTTTCCCATAGCGTGCGTCCAGGTTGTAAGGATTTTCAGTAAACTGGAAGGGCTCCCTTTCCTGGGCTTCAAATGGACGATGTTTTGGTTTTTCCGGTTTATCCCGTTTAAGGCTGATGAGTTGTTCCAATTTTTCCCGGGTTGTGATTTTTCCGTCTTTATCTATCTTTGACCAGGCATCCTGGACAGCCTGAGACTTAGAACGAGACTCCGGTTTCTTTTTAAGGAGTTTGAGTTTATCTTTCATATCAGTCATATTTTACCTGAAATATTCATAAAAAATGTCGATTCGAGTTTATTTCAGCTTATTCACCCATAAACTGGAGGACAATACTGCGGGAGCGGGGACGATTGTCAAAATCTATAAAAACAATCTGCTGCCAAGTTCCAAGAGTCATCCTCCCATCCATAAAAGGGACTGTAAGGGAAGGGCCCAAAAGCGAAGCGCGCACATGGGAAAAGCCATTGCCATCGCCCCAGCGGGCATCATGATGGTAGGTTCTATCCTGAGGGATTATCTTGTCCATAAGTTCGGCAAAATCCTTTTCTAAGCCGGATTCAAATTCGATAGTAGTTAATCCCCCAGTCGAACCAGAGACAAAAATGGTGACCGTGCCGTTTTTTAGACCATGCTCAGAAAGCCGGTTTGACACCTCGCCTGTAATATCTTGCATATCATTAAAACCACGAGTGGATAAAGTGAGCGTGTCATGTATTATATTCATAGTAATTTCTCCACATATAGGTATGTATGATACTTAGAAAATGGGAAATAGTAAATGGAGTTCCCACATTTTTCTTAAACTTCAAAACTTGCAAGGTATGGACACTGGTAAGTCCCTGCGAAAGACAGGCATTTCCCCCAGCGGGGAAATCCCTTCCTGTCCTCACAACGCTCTCCTCGAGATACTCTCGAGGAACCATGCCCGCGTTGTTCCGGATGGCTTTCTCCGGGATTTACC
>CBFDDY010000350.1:0-2658 GCA_965603705.1 uncultured bacterium
GGAAGCCGCCTTATCATTAATGCCAAGCGAGAAGCGGATGAAATAAAAAAAAGGGCACAAGAGGAAACAGAAAAAGCAAAACGTGAAATTGCGCTCCAAGAGAAAGAAAAATTCCTAAACCTAAAATCTAATTTTGAAAAGCAGACTCGTGACAGACAGCATAAGTTAAATGAAACAGAAAGAAGGCTGGTAAATAAGGAAGAAAAACTGGACGGAAGAATTCAGGAGTTGGAAAGGAAAGAAAGAGAGTTTACGAATAAAGAGAACCGCTTATTTTCCAGAGAAAAAGAGATTTCAAACAAAGAAAAAAAGCAGGATGAACTTCGTAATAAGACAATATTAGAACTCGAGCGTATAGCTGGCTTAAGTAAAGAGGAAGCTAAGTTGGAGATAAAAAAGAAGATAGAAGATGAGGCTAAGCTGGAAGCAATACAGATAGTCCGTAGGATCGAAGAACAGGCAAGAGAAAAAGGCCACCTCGTAGCTAAAGATATTATCAGCCAGGCAATTCAGAGGTCGGCTGCAGAGCATGTAGTTGAAACTACTGTATCTGTTGTTGACCTTCCTACTGATGATATGAAAGGGCGGATAATCGGAAGGGAAGGGAGAAATATTCGAGCATTGGAAATGGCAACAGGTGTAGATATCATTGTTGATGATACTCCGGAAGCTGTAATCCTTTCAAGTTTTGATCCGATTCGTCGGGAAATGGCTCGCTTGGCGATTGAGAAGCTTGTGACTGACGGGAGGATACATCCTGCCAGGATTGAAGAAGTAGTTGAAACAGTTAAAGTGGAATTGGAAGAAAAGATCAAACAGGAGGGAGAGGCGCTTGTCCTTGAGCTTCGTATCTCGGATATTCATCCGGAATTAATAAAACATCTTGGGAAGTTGAAATACCGGACGAGTTACGGGCAAAATGTTTTACAGCATTCCAAAGAGGTTGCCTTTTTATCTGCATTAATGGCAAGAGAACTGGGAGTGAATGTCAATATAGCAATGCGTGCCGGCCTGCTGCATGATATAGGAAAAGCGGTAGACCGGGAAGTCGAGGGAACACATACGGAACTAAGTGTTTCTATGGCAAAAAAGTATGGAGAAAAAGAAGCTGTGTGGCAGGCAATTGCTTCTCACCATCGGGATATTGAGTTTCCTTCGGTAGAAGCGGTCCTGGTGCAGGCGGCTGACACTCTTTCAGCGGCCCGGCCTGGGGCCAGGCGAGAACTGTTGGAGGCTTATGTAAAGCGCCTGGAAAAATTGGAAGAGGTTGCGAATTCATATGAGGGAGTAGCTAAAGCGTTTGCCCTGCAGGCGGGAAGAGAAATAAGGGTTATTGTAGAAAGCAAGAAGATCTCAGATGAAAAAGCTGCGCTTGCGGCAAAGGATATAGCTCGAAAAATCAAAGATGAGCTTGATTACCCTGGGCATATTAAGGTTACGGTCATCCGGGAAATGAGGGCAGTTGAATATGCCAGGTAAGTTTAAAATCCTATTTCTGGGTGATATTATTGGCCGTCCCGGCAGAAATGCCATGCGGAAGCTTCTTCCTGGTCTAGTACGAAAATATTCTCCTGTATTTATTATTGCTAATGGTGAAAATGCTGCCGGGGGAGTTGGGATCACTCAAAAGATCGGAGAGGAACTTTTCAACCATATCGATGTCCTGACTTCAGGGAATCATATCTGGGACAAAAAAGAAGCGCTCGATTATATAGATGAAGAACCGGGATTGCTGCGTCCTGCAAATTATCCTGATCCCTGTCCGGGAAGAGGCTCCTCTATTTTCACTCATGACAGTGGCATTAGAGTGGGAGTATTGAACTTACAGGGAAGGGTATTCATGGAGCCGATTGAGTGTCCTTTTCGGGTAGCTGACAGAGAGATTGAAAAACTTCGGAAAGTTACTCCGGTGATATTTGTTGATTTTCACGCTGAGGCTACTTCTGAAAAGCAAGCATTGGGCTGGTATCTGGATGGGCGAGTTTCGGCTCTTATTGGCACTCATACTCATGTCCCGACTGCAGATGAAAGGATTTTGCCTAATGGTACAGCTTATATCTCAGATGCCGGCATGGTCGGGTGTGTCAATTCAGTGATTGGGATTCGTAAGGACCAGGGAATACAAAGATTTCTTACTTCCCGCCCGCAGCGGTTTGAGCCGCAAAAAGGAGACAGCATCCTTTCCGCAGTCTATATTGAAATTGACGCTGAATCTGGAAAAGCCCTTTCAATAAAACGTGAGAATATTACTAAGGAGAAAGATGGGGGATAAGAGGCTACTCAAGCCAGAAAAGATATACTCTGTTTCAGAGATCACCGAATTGATCAAAATAGAGCTGGAGGAGCGATTTCCCCAGGTCTGGGTCGAAGGGGAAGTTTCCGGCTTCACTAGGGCTCATTCAGGTCACTTATACTTTACTATTAAAGATAAAAAAAGCCAACTAAGCGCGGTGATGTGGAGTTCGCTTGCCCAGAAGGTTCCTTTCAAATTGGAAAACGGACTACAGGTTGTCTGTCGGGGGAGCATAAAAGTGTATGAACGCAGGGGGACGTATCAAGTTCAGGTCGAGTTGATCGAACCAAAAGGAAAAGGAGCTCTCCAGCTGGCTTTTGAGCAGCTTAAAGAAAAATTGAAAAAAGAAGGCCTTTTCTCTCCAG
>CBFDDY010000351.1:0-2650 GCA_965603705.1 uncultured bacterium
TCGTTTTCTTCTGCAACTCTTTCAAAAATATCCAGGATAATATGATTCGCCCTATCACCGATAGCATGTATTGCCACTTGAAGACCGGCTTTATCCGCATCTTTTAGCCTCTTCTCCATTATTCCCTCTGGAAACATATCCGAAACCAGAAGACCGCTTTTTTCGGGAGCATCCTTATAAGGATGAAAAAACAAAGCTGTAAATGATCCCAGAGAGCCGTCAACAAATCCCTTCAGCCCGCCAATCTTTAAAAAATCATTTCCAAAAGGAGTCCTTAGCTTTATCCGCTTAAATAGGTTCACTTCAGATACAGGGATATACACACAGATACGGGTGGTCAATTTATTCTGCCTAACCATCTCCTGGTATACTTCTAGCTCGGCTGAAAATTCCATATCATGTACAGAAGTCACTCCCAGGCTGTTGGCATGTTTTACAGCTGCAGCAACCGCTTCTTTCTTATCATAAAGAGAAGCCTCCGGGATATGCCGCTTGATCATATCAATGGCACTGTCTTTTAAAATACCAGTCGGCTCACCAGTGGCCGGATCTTTTTCAATAATTCCGCCTTCTGGAGATTGCGTATTCCTTGTAATGCCAGCAATTTTTAAGGCCAGAGTATTAACAAAAACAGCATGTTTATCCATACGGTCAACACAAACAGGATTATCCGGGGTTACTTCATCCACCCACTCTTTATTCGGCAGCTGAGGGTGGTCGAACTGCAGGTGGTTCCAATCGCCATTAAGGATCCATTTTCCTTTACCCATTTCCCGGACTTTCATTTCAATGCGAGCAATAAATTCCTTTTTACTCCTAACATTACGCAGTTGAATGCCGGAAAGTGCAAATCCGCCATCAATAAAATGGGTATGGCTGTCAATAAATCCCGGAAGCACTAAGTCCCCCTTTAATTCGATCACTCTAGTATTACTAGAGATCGCCGGTTTAATATCCGCCTCAGATCCGACCCGGAGAATTCTATTCTTTTTAAGAGCAACAGCCTCTGCCCAAGGCTGTCTGGGATCGACTGTATATACTAAGCCGTTTAGAAATACAATATCTGCTCTTTCTTCTTTCATGGGTTAAAATCTCACTCCGAATCCTACTCCAGCCTTAAAGCCCCCCAACTTAATAGAGATACCTTCAATCGAATCAGAAGCTGCTAAATAGCCTCCGCCTATTTCTAGGAACACGTTTTTTAAAACATCAATATCTAATCCTCCATCTATTCTATATCCAATAGTAGAACCTGACACTTTAAGCCCCATTGCCTCTTCCCTGTAATTTACATAAAATGTTCCGGTTTCTACCTTATACCTCACTCCATCTGATATTCTCCCCTCATAACCGAAACCACCGGAAATATAATTCTGGTTGGATTCAGCCTCCTCTGCCAGCAGGTTAGTCGTCCCTTTTGCTAATAAAAAACCATATCCGGCCCAGATATAAAATCCCTCGAATACTTTAACTCCAGCTTTGATCTCCGGATAAAACAATCCTTTTCCATAAATATCTTTAAAATCTTTATCTGCAGGAATAAGATAATTACTTGTTCCAGTAATAAAAACATTATCTCCTAAAGTTATTCCGGCTAATAGAAATACAGCGATCACTATCCCATAAAATGACCTTTTCATCCTCACCTCCGTATCAATATCTTTAACTATTATACTGTTTCCTCATTCGAAGAGGCTAATATTTGCCCGTTTGTTCCCAGAACGAGTGCTCTATACACATAAGTCTTTGTCCTTTCCAGGTATTTATCATAATGAACAAACGTCCCTCCCGGAACCTCAGAGCCTTCAATCTCTTTGACAATATTATATGTACCTCCAGCTTCCTTCCGATAAATGACGTATTTTGAAATTTTTACCGAACCAATATCTCCAGCCAACAACTCAATTTTCCCATACTGCCTTTGAACCAGCCAGGCTCTTTCTTCACCTCTTGAAGCTTGCATAGATAAATTTATATTCCGTACTATTACAGAAATTATTTCAAACAGATTATCGCTAGTATCAACAAGAGTTCCGTTTTTTTCACTTATTCTAACCAGACAATCAGCAGATACATCATCCGGAATCTCCCAGTAATAAATGCTGTCATTTTTAGTTGAAGAAACAATTGTTTTCCAGTTTTCTCCATCATCAGTTGAATATTCGATCTTTACTCTCCCTACCTCCCCTTGGGTCATCCAGGTGATATTATGTCTGGAACCGACCAGCCAATTTTCGCCACCATTGGGTGATGTAACCTGCATAGTCCATTGTTCTGAGTCTCCTTCCCATCCGGCGATCCTGGCCAGAAGCCACCAGAAAGCTCCCCCCTTAAGAACGCAGTTTAAGCGTTGAGAATGAGCACAACTTCCGCACTGATAAACCCAATCCGCTAAGTCGCTGAATTGATTAGCGGCTAACCACTCTTCAGCCCAATTTCCTCCATTATAGTAGCAACTATCATCAGCTCCTTTGTTTAAATAATAATTGCCGTCAGGGTCATAACTTTCAATGTCCGCAAAATCAAAAAGAAACTTATTATTTTCTTCACAATAATCCCTTATCTGGTTATTTCTTTTATTTAGATTCCCTTCGACACCACTTCCATCCAGATGCCCAGTCATATAAACAAAAGTAACATCCGGATACTG
>CBFDDY010000352.1:0-2624 GCA_965603705.1 uncultured bacterium
GCCGGGAGACTATGACGGGAATGGCACAACCGATATTGCTGTATGGAGACCCTCGACCGGTTATTGGTATGTGAAGGATCAGGCCTCTGTCCAATGGGGATTGAGTACAGATATTCCGGTGCCGGGAGACTATGACGGGAATGGCACAACCGATATTGCTGTATGGAGGCCCTCGACCGGTTACTGGTATGTGAAGGATCAGGCCTCTGTCCAATGGGGATTGAGCACAGATATTCCGTTGTCAGGAGACTATGACGGGAATGGCACAACAGATATTGCCGTGTGGAGACCTGCAAACGGCTATTGGTTTATCAGATGAATAACTTTGATGCCCTGGGGAACGGCAGGTAATATTCCTTTAGTTTGATAAAAAAGCTTGAGTTTAAGTAAGAGGATTCATGTTCAGCGAGGATTTAGCACTATAAAAATAAATCAATTTTACATCATGCATAAAGTTCTATAAATTCAATACCAAGGTGGGAAGGGTAATATCCTCTAGATTCTTCTATTTCAATTCCTGGGATAATCGATTATCATGGATGTAGACAACTGGATAATTCCCAGCTATTAAAAACAAGAGGAGGCGACTCATGAAAAAGGGAACCCTATTTTTTCTATGTTTATGTGTTTTTAGTGGATTTTCTTTAGCTTGGCTTACAAAATCCGGATCCGCGGGTACGGTTCCAACCCAGGAATTAGAGGATCTTTTCTCTGTGTCGCTGCAGGATAAGGAAGTGGCATTTATTTATCTCGGTTATTCGAGCGTCATCCTGCGCGTAGCAGACTTCACCATCCTCATAGATCCAGCCAATCAACTGAATCCCGGCGATATAGAGTTCCTGAAAACCAAAGGTGTGGATTTCATGCTTTTCACCCATACTCACGGCGATCACTACAACCTCGGCAAGGCCCTGGATATCTTCAAAGCGGGAGAACCTTATGTCGTAGTCGGGCCGGAGATGACAAGTAATTTTTCCGGAAAGATTCCTGAGGGAAAACTTATCAGTCTGACTCCCGGTAAACCTCAAAACCTCAAAGGGCTAACTTTGGAGGCCGTGAAAGGAATTCATATCGGCCCCATCACCCTTTTTCATATTAAAGCCGGAGATGTGAGTATTTTTCATGCGGGAGATTCAAGCTATGTGGATATGAAAAAATTCCCCTCTGACCTGGCTTTCCTTCCCACCGGGAATCCTTCTCCCACAGCTTCCCCCGCTAAAGCCATGCATATGGCAACCGACCTGAAGCCGCAAATTGCGGTTACTGTCCACGGCTCTGACGGCCAGAACCAGGAATTTCAAAAACTAATGAAAGAAAAAATGCCTAAAACCAAGGTCATGTCGCCCGCTCCCCGTTCCCTCAAGAGTGTTCATATTAAATAGATTTGACGATTTCAGCGGCTTCCCGGATAAGAGGAAAGAAAAGCCGCCACCCTCCCGGGCGAAAAAGATATACACAAGCCAGCCTTAAGAGGGCGGCGGAAGTATAAAGCAAAATATTTTCCTGAGAAACCATCTGCGCATGCTTCAGATAGGTGTGTGTGAACTTCCTTTTGATCCCTCCAAAATGTCCAGGATTCCCTGTGCTCTGAATGCCCCTGAGTTTTAAGTGCGCGATAAAATTCCCCACATCGATGGCAGGATCTCCCAGTGCCAGCGAATCAAAATCAAGGAAAGTCACTTTATGATGAGACACCATGATCTGTTTGTCATAAAAATCCCGGTGTACCGGAGCTTTCACGGGATCATTGGCTGCGTTTCCTTTCAGAATGATCTGCTCTAAAAGATGGGAGGTATCAACTGCTATAACCGGGAACAGTTGCACAGCCTGGGAAACCCACTGCGACATGATCCGTATTTCATCCTCCCAAAAATGGGCTCGCGTAGGATTATAGGAGCAGCTGTGAAAAACACTCAAACCTACAGCAATATTTTTAATCAAATTGGTTTCCGGGCCGTTGCTCCCCAGTATCTCATTAAAACCTTTACCGGCAATATGAGGAAGAAAGACAGCATTTATCTCAGAGATTAGAAACGGTTTCAAATGCGCTTTGAATATATCTCCCCTGCTCTCCGAAAGAAACGACATAAAATAATTGGCGGCGGCATAAAGACGGGATGATGCACCAGACTTGCGCAGGACCTTGGCAAAGAGTTTGAACCGCGATTCTCCCTGCATTCCGGTTTTTATCGTGTATTCCAATTGACACCGGTGCTCCGGTTTGTAGCTGAGTATTCTTATCTTCTCAAGCGACATCTGTTCAGCCAGGCCATATTCATCCGGGGCTTTTTCTCTCAGCATTTCCCTGACTTTTTTCCTATTCACAGCATCTGGCAGTTTTTTTAAAAGACAGTCCTCTGGGAATCTGTGAAAGTTTTTATCCCCGGTAACAGATAATTTTCCATATACGTAATCTGGGACGGGTTCATCACCAATCTTCTTTGCTTCCTTTATATATAGGAGAAGCCAGGAGCCGTTTTTTAGGGGCCAGATTTTTTTAAGCGCCCTACCGCTATACGCTTGCGGCAGCAAAAAGGATCTTTTGTTTTCAGCGCTCTGCAGCTCTTCTTTCAGGGGGGAAGGGATTGCTTTTTCCGAGGTGCACTCCCCAAATATTTTGACAG
>CBFDDY010000353.1:0-2614 GCA_965603705.1 uncultured bacterium
TTTAGAATATAATTTTTACTGACATACCGGTTAAAATACTCAAATGACCTTTTCAGGTCTTTATCATTCTCAGCAATTGGCCGGTTATAAAAATCATACCGGCTCAGGCCATGGGAAAAGACCTCCCCACAAGCGTTATAGAGCGCCTGCTCTGCCGGATCTACAACAAAAACAGCGCCGTCAATATCTTGCCGCAAAACCAATTCTGCCAGATACTGCACGTAGGGGATCAGATTGCAGCGTTCTAAGTTGGCAGCAACCGCGATGGCAAATGTTTCATGCGGGAAGATCATCAGATAGGTGCTCGTTTCCGGCTGCCCCCCGCCATGGCTTACCTTAAAGTGACCTCGCAATGGTTCAACTCCCCATCCCATCCCATATCGTGTAAATTTCCCGTCTTTTGTAGCCATGGAGATAAACAGCCTTTGCCAGGTTTCGGGCTTTAAAAGTTTTTTTTCACAAATACCCCTAGCATATTTGAGCAGGTCTGCTACTGTGGAACGTACCCCGCCACCTGCAAAACGGCTGGAAATATCCACATATTCCGAGTTTTTTACTTCCCCGTTTATCAAGCGGTATCCTCTGACCCGGTTCGGGATAAGGTCCACCTGGCTATCCATCCCGGATGCATTCATGCTCAATGGATTAAAAATATGGGCTTTAATGTATTGCCCATAGGATTGTCCAGAAACCTCTTCAATAACCGCTCCTAAAAGATTAAATCCGTAGCTGGAATAATTATATTTGGTCCCCGGCTCTGCTATCAAGTCAAAATCCTGAAAGACCGCAATTGCTGCCTTGGTGTTCATGGGGCGTTTGAAGTGGCCTTCCCGTTCAAAGTTTTTATAATGGCTGATTCCGGCAAGATGGCCCAACAGCAGACGTATTGTTACCGGCCATTTTTTCTCAGGGAAATAGGGGACATAAGCCTGTACTTCGGCATCCAGGCTGATCTTCCCCGCCTCCATCAGCTGTAAAACTGCGGTAGCTGTTATCGTTTTGGTGATCGAAGCCAGCCGAATAGAACTTTCCGGCCTGGCAGGCACTTTGTTTTCCAGATCGGAATACCCATACCCCCTGGCCCACATAAAATCCTTTTTTATAAAGCCTATGGAAAGCCCTGGGACCTGGTCGACCTTTATCCGTTTTTTAACATATTCGTCAAAGGCTTTTATAGCATCCGCATAATCAGGTTGTCCTGTTTCCTCGGCCTGGAAGGCAAAAATCTGGGAGACGATACTCAAAATAATGAATAGCACCAATAAACCGGTACCCCTGTATGCAGTTGGCAGTTGGCAGTAAATCCTTACATTTTTTTTCCTGCAGTTCCTGCTGTTTTCCATTTTTTATAAATAGTTCAGGCTAAGTAATTGTATCTATGTTAATTGTTTAGAAAAGCAAAGCCAAAGATAAGAAAAAGCAATAGGGATACCATCCCGGCCAATAAAGCATATGGCATCTGGGTTCGAACATGGTCAATATGGTCTGTAGCCGCAGCCATGGACGAGATGATAGTAGTATCTGATATGGGAGAGCAGTGGTCACCAAAAACACCGCCGCCTAAGACAGAAGCGATGACAAGCCCCGGATGCAGGCCGATGAGATTGATCATGGGCACAGCTATGGGGATCATTATTGCGAAAGTCCCCCAGGAAGTACCTGTGGAAAAGGCGATGAAGCCTGAGACAACAAACATTATTGCCGGGATAAGCCCCGGACTAAGGGCGGATTCAGCGGCTCGAGCTACAAAAGGGCCAGTCCCCAGAGCTTCACAGGTGTCTCCGATGGCAAAGGCCAGGATCATAAGGCTGGCTAGCGGCACCATTCCACCTACCCCTTTCATAAATGTATCAGTTATTTCTTTTGTTTTCATGATACCCTGGACTCGATAGGCAATAGCTCCAGCTGCTATGCCGCAGATAACAGCCCAGAGTACGGAGACTGAACCCGAACCGTCCATCAGGTTTCCTTTTCCAGAGATAAAGAGCGCTACCGGCATCATCAGAACCATAACAGCTACCGGCAGGACCATGTTTATAGGGCGGGGGGATATGCCTTCTTTTTTCTCTAACATCACAACATCTTCCGAGATAAGAGGCTCGGCGCCGTCCCGCAGTAATTTTCCTTCTTCACGTACTCTTTTTTCCGCTTTTTTCATGGGCCCGATATCTTTCCCATAAAGGATGACCACTAGGACTAGGGCAAGGGCTGTTATGGCATAAAAATTTAAAGGGATGGAAGAAATAAATACACGCACAGGGTCCTGTATCCCCTGCGCAGCTAAAAGCCCCAAGACAAAAGCCCCCCAGGCATTAAGGGGGATAAGCACACATTTAGGTGCGGAGGTCGAATCAAGTATATAGCTTAGTTTTTCCCGCGAGATCTTAAGCCGATCAAAGATGGGACGGGAAACAGCACCGGAAACAAGTACACAGATGCTGGATTCAATAAAAATGATCACACCCAGAAACCAGGCCATCAGACCTGCGGATTTTCGGGTTTTCACCAGGCCTTTCCCTATGATCCAGTTGACAAAACCTTTCATCCCTCCAGAATATTGGGTGAATGTGATTACAGCTCCGATAAGGGCACTGAACAGGACAACCCTGGTATT
>CBFDDY010000354.1:0-2593 GCA_965603705.1 uncultured bacterium
TTATTTGATGATGAAGTAACAGTAGGTTATATCTATATGATGAAACTCTATCATCTAGTTGATGATAAGATTCATGCCCGCGCTACTGGTCCTTATTCATTAATCACCCAACAGCCCTTAGGTGGTAAAGCCCAATTTGGAGGACAGAGATTTGGAGAAATGGAAGTCTGGGCTTTGGAAGCTTACGGAGCTGCATATGCTCTTCAGGAATTATTAACAGCAAAGTCTGATGATGTGGAAGGTAGATCAAAGATTTATGAAGCCATAGTCAAAGGAGACCTGGACTTCAGTCCTGGTCTTCCGGAATCTGTAAATGTTCTTATTCGTGAGCTTCAAAGTCTTTGCCTGGATATAGAATTGCAAAAAGCAGAGACAGGAAAAGCTTTGCCTTGGGGTATAGATGTTCCAGCTGTAAATAAAGGAGAGAAATGATGGATACTAGGTACGCAATGGGGGGAAAGCCTAAGATTGATTTTGACCAAGTGCGGATTAGTATGGCTTCTCCTGAAAAGATCAGAAGCTGGTCATGGGGAGAAGTAACTAAGCCTGAAACTATCAATTACAGAACTTTTAAGCCGGAGAAGGACGGCCTTTTCTGTGCGAAGATATTTGGTCCTATAAATGATTTTGAGTGCCTTTGCGGAAAATATAAACGTATGAAATACAGAGGGATTATCTGTGAACGATGTGGAGTGGAAGTTACTCGTTCCAATGTTCGCAGGGAGCGAATGGGGCATATCCAACTGGCATCTCCCGTAGCCCATATCTGGTTCTTTAAAGGGGCTCCCAGCCGAATAGGGCTGATCCTTGACCTTAGGATCAAGGACCTTGAGAAAGTCCTGTATTTTGAATCCTATATTGTAATCGATCCTGGAAAAACAGCCTTACAGGAAAAACAACTTCTGAATGAAGAGGAGTTTAAAGCTGCTCAGGAGAAATTTGGCGATGGATTTGAAGCTTCTATTGGGGCAGAAGCGATTAAGACTTTACTTGATATGATCGATATAAATAAAGAGTCTATAAGGTTGAGAAAATTGATGAAGACAGAGACTTCTCAACAGAGAAAGCTTCGTAATGCCAAGAGGCTGAGAGTTTTTAAAGCATTGAAGAATTCTGGGAATCGTCCTGAATGGATGATCTTGGATGTAATCCCGGTTATTCCACCGGATCTAAGACCTTTAGTCCGCCTGGATGGAGGGCGCTTTGCAACTTCTGATCTAAATGACCTGTACAGGAGAGTCATAAATCGGAATAATCGTTTAAAAAAACTGATTGAACTCAAAGCTCCCGAGCTTATCATAAGGAATGAGAAAAGAATGCTTCAAGAATCAGTTGACGCACTTTTTGATAATGGCAAAAGAGGTAGAGTACATTTAGGTGCTAATCGACGGCCTTTAAAATCTTTAAGCGAAGCCTTAAGAGGAAAACAGGGGCGTTTCAGGCAGAATCTTTTGGGAAAACGGGTGGATTATTCTGGAAGATCGGTTATTGTTGTCGGCCCAGAACTAAAACTGAATCAATGTGGATTACCAAAAAAGATGGCTCTGGAGCTTTTTAAACCCTTTATTTTTCATAAACTTGAGAAAGAAGGCCTGGTGCCAAGTATAAAGATCGCCCGGGAATGGCATGAGCAGGAAAGGTCAGAAGTCTGGGAGTATTTGGAAGAAGTAGTTAAGGAGCATACGATTATGCTCAATCGCGCTCCAACTCTTCACCGCCTGGGAATCCAGGCGTTCGAGCCAATCTTAATAGAAGGAAAAGCAATTCAGCTCCATCCATTAGTCTGTGCAGCTTTTAATGCCGATTTTGACGGGGATCAGATGGCTGTCCATGTTCCTCTTTCTGTTGAAGCTCAGATAGAGGCAAAGACTTTGATGTTAGCGACAAAGAACGTCCTTTCTCCGGCTAATGGAAGACCCCTCGCAATTCCCAGCCAGGATATGGTGCTGGGGTGTTATTATTTGACTTTGGAAAAGAAAAACCAACAGGGTGAAGGCCTAATATTTACTTCTTTTAACGAGGCGCTTTTGGCTTTGGAGAATAGAAAGGTTAGCCTTCATGCCCGGATCAAGGTTCAATTTAAAGGCCAATTTATGGATCTTTCTTCATATTATGATGAACAGGCGGTTTTAAACTGTCCAGTATCTGAGTATGACAATATCCGGATCGAGACTACTCCCGGAAGGATTATTTTTAATGATGTTCTTCCTGATGAAATTCCATTTATGAACGGTATATTTAAGAAAAAAGGGATTGAAAGCCTTGTTTATTATACTTACGTGAAAGCCGGTCGTGATAAAACAATTAAAACTTTGGATGCGATGAAGGAGATGGGATTTAATTATGCTACTCAGGCCGGATTTTCATTAGGAATTGATGATTTTGTTATTCCCAAAGAAAAAGAGAAACTTGTAGCAAAGGCGCAAAATCTCGTTACGAAAGAAGAAAAACTATATCAGGATGGAGTTATTTCCGCCCGGGAAAGATTCAATCGTATAGTGGAAATATGGGGTACAGTTACAGATAAAATATCTATTGCAATGACCGAGGAAATGCGCAGGCTCAGTTTTGAAGGAAACAAGCTAAATCCGCT
>CBFDDY010000355.1:0-2564 GCA_965603705.1 uncultured bacterium
TCCCCATCACTTTTTGCCGGACAGTTCCGAATCCAACCAGATGAACGGCATTTGTTCCGATGCCTTGTTTCTCCCATTTTTCTTTAATCTCAGCAATCTTGAATGTCCCATCACCACAGTTGCCGGTAACCACTGTGGTTGTTCCCTGGATGAGGTAGTTCAAGTTGATGTTGGAGTTAACTTGGCCTAATCCTCCGTCACAATGGGTGTGCATATCAATAAATCCGGGAGCGACAGCCAATCCCTGAGCATTGATGTAGGTCCCAGCCGTCTTGGCTGAAAGGTCGCCCAGAGCGGCAATTGTGTCTCCAATAATACCAATGTCCCCAGTAAAACCTGGGCCTCCAGCTCCATCAAAGATTTTTCCATTTAATATAAGGATGTCATAATCAGGAGCAGTTTGCTTACAGCTTGAAAAGAAAGAAAATACTCCTATTATTAAACAGGCAAAGATTAGACATTTGACAGTTTTCATTATGATGCTCCTTGCTTATATATTTATAATATGTTTAGCCTGACCTATTCATAAAACTCGTGAATAATCCAGGCTAGCTTTTTTTCTTATGCAAACGCCGCTTCCAGTAAAAATATGCAGGTACTCCCAGGGCTGTGAGAAAAATTCCTGCTAATGCTTCAACCGGTTTTTCCAGCAATGTGTTAAGCAGAATTCCGCCTGATGCCACAATAAAAACAGCTGGGACAATGGGATAACCCCAGGTTTTGTAGGGTCGCGACAGGTCGGGGCGTTTTTTTCTAAGCGAAAAAACAGCTGCTACCGCAGCGATCCAAAATGCGATGGCAATAAACATGGTAAAGGTAAAAATTTGTTCAAATGTGCCAAGCAGGGTGAGCACGGAAGCCCAAAGAGCCTGGATGAGTATCGAAAATCCAGGCGTCCGGAAGCGCGGATGAACTCGAGCGACTTTTTTGAAAAAAAGACCGTCTTTAGCCATGGCATAAAAGACACGGGGACCGACTAAAATGGAACCATTCAAAGAGCCGAATACCGATACAATGACCAATGCGGATATAAGGGCGCCTGAAGACAGGCCGAAGAGGGCCCCTGTAGCTTTTTCCGCTATGCGCACAACTCCTGATATCTCCTTTATGGGGAGGGCGTATAGGTAGATATAATTGACCAAAACATAAAGGAAAGTGATCCCTAATGTGCCCAGGATGAGGGCTAAGGGGAGGTTGCGTTTTGGATTTTTAATCTCTCCTGCCACGAAATTAATATTGTTCCAGCCATCAAATGCCCATGCTACTGCGACCAGGGAAATACCAAATCCCATAATTATATCTCTCAAATTCATGCCAGCCGGATTTAACGCAAAATCCGGGCTGGTCCCATTCCCGATGGCAAATCCCAAGATGATGATTCCGGCGATAGTACTAATTTTGATCACAGTGAAAAAATTTTGAATGGATTTCCCCAGACCAACCCCAATAAAGTTGATGAGGGACAGTAGAATAATAACCAAGATTCCGAGAATCTGGCCGGCTGAAATAGAATAGGGGAGTGTATCCCGGAAAAAGGGAATATTCAGAGTTAAGATAGTGTTTCCAGTCCCCAGGGATGGGAAGAAACGGCCGGTATATTCGGCAAAAGCAAGAGTAAGAGCCGCAATGGAACCAGTCTGGTAAGCAAGAAACAGAACCCACCCAAACAAAAATCCTGCCATAGGGCCGTAGGCTTCTCTAAGATAGACATATTGACCGCCGGCCTCGGGCATAGCTGCTCCTAGTTCGGCATAGGTCAGGGCGCCGGCTAAAGACAGAAGCCCTCCCACAAGCCAGGCGAGTAAGATAAGAGGGGCAGAAGGGATGCTTTTTGCCATGATCCCGGTTGTAAGGAATATGCCTGATCCAATGACAATACCGACCATGACCATTGAAGAATCAAAAAGCCCGAGTTGTCGGACCAGGCCGGGCTGAGATGATATCTTTTTATTGTTGTTCACTCTCAAAATTTAGCTTACTTAGCTCTTCTTAAATCATATTTTTTTTTAGTATTCCTGTTTTTTCGTTAAATTCTCTGATGTGCTTGTCCCATTCTTTGTAGGAGTAATATTTTTCTTTCCAGTAGTTCTCATCGTACCATTGGCGGTTCAGTTCTTCTATGCTTTTCCCGATTTGTTCAATCCAGGTGAAATATTTAAGATTATGCATTCTCTTTTTATCCCAATAACTGAGTTCGAGCATATGATCTGTGCTTAGGTTTACGAGGCGGGCATCAAAGTCTGCGGCTGCATGATAATCTGTATAGTCACCTCTTTCTTTTCTTAATTCCTTGAGTCGGGATTGGTAGAGTTCCATAGAATCTGTGGCTATCGTAAACACTATATCGTTATTGTTCATCTCGTAATATTTAGCCATTTTTATAGCACCGATGAGATTAGCGATAGAAGAGATTCCCAGCAGATGCAGTTTATCAATAGTTTCCTCTGGAATGCCTTTTATTCCAAGATATTTTTTTCCTGCAGGTTCGTTGAAAAGCCTCAGCAGCCGTATGCTGTATTCATCATCAATCCCAGCGACCATATCCATGTTTTTCAGGTTATGAA
>CBFDDY010000356.1:0-2551 GCA_965603705.1 uncultured bacterium
CAAAAAAACCGAACTGCAAATCTTAAATAATATCGGGACAGTTAACTCTGACCTTAAAAAATATAACGAGGCCCTAAAATATTTTAAATCCGGACTCGACCTGGCTGAAGAGATCAAGGACAAAGAAAGTCTGGGAATGATCCTTAATAACCTGGGAATAGCATATTATAATCTGGGCAATTACCAGGCTTCCAACCAAGCTTTCCAGAAAGCGGTAGACTTAGCCCAAACAACCGGAGGAGATAATATTTTGTGGGAAGCTTATCTGGAATATGCCCGCCTTCTAACTACCCAGGGAAAATTTACAGAAGCTTTAATAAAATATAAACAATCCATCTCGATAATCGAAAATATCCGCTCTGAAATAAATCTGGAAGAGCAGAAAGCCAGTTTTATGGGCGATAATAAGAGAATTAAAGCTTATCATGGCCTTATCAATCTGCTGGTCTCTCTCCATAAGGACAATCCGGAAAAAACTTATGCCCAGCAGGCCTTTGACTATCTGGAACGGTCCAGAGCCCGGGCCTTTCTGGATCAGCTTAGAATATCCGGTATCGACATTTCCCAAAATGTTGACTTTAGGCTTTTAAACCGAAAAAAAGAAATTGAAAAAGACATGTCGGAAATCATTGCTAAACTATACGCCTCCGACCTATCTGATAAGGGCAGCAAGAATCTGCACAAACAATTAACAGATAAAGAAAACGAATACGAGATTCTAAAACGGGCAATCCGTTCCAGCAGTCCGGTATATGCAAACCTTAATTTCCCAGAGATCATCGCTCTTAAAGAAACGCAAGCGCGACTTCTTGACTCAAATACAGTTTTTATTGAATACCTGGTAAGTGAAGAAAACTCCTGGGCTTTTGCAGTAACAAAAAATGATTTAAAGATATTCCCTCTTCCGCCTTTAAAACTCCTGCAGACAATGGTAACAGATTACATAAAAACCTTATCAGATAAAGAAAATCACGTCTTTCAGCAAGGTCACATACTATACAAAACACTGGTCTCACCTGGTCTGAGTAAGGGGATAAAAAAAATTGTCTTTTTCCCGGATAACATTCTGCTTTATCTTCCTTTCGAAACCCTTATAACCCATAATTCCCAAACAAACTGGCTTGTCAATGACTTTGACATAGCCTATTCCTCATCTATTTCCTCCTTGCAGGAAATCATTCTACGCAAGAAATCAAATAAAGAAAAAAGATATATGGACCTATTAGCATTTGGTGATCCGTATTTTGGGCCAAAAGAGAAGGGAAACTCCAGTTTCAACTATTCCCGGCTTAAATACAGCAGCACTGAAATCAGGAAGATAAGCCGGCATTTTAAAAAAAGTAAAGTATTTCTTCGAAATAAGGCTTCTGAGGAAACACTTAAAAATCTATCCTTGGAAGATTATAAGATCATCCATTTTGCCACCCACAGCCGGATTGATAATAATAGACCAGCCCGCTCTCACATAGCCCTTGCCAGAAATGAAAACCCAGCAGAAAATGACTTCCTCGAAACCCGGGAGATCTATAACTTAAAACTTAATGCAGACCTAGTAACCTTATCAGCATGTGAAACCGGTCTGGGAAAGTTCATCAAGGGCGAAGGTATTGAAGGAGTGAACCGGGCATTTTATTATGCCGGGGCTTCATCCATTCTTATGAGCTTGTGGCCGGTCAATGACCAAGCCACATCTCAGCTTATGGGAAGATTTTATATTCATTTAAAATCATCAGAGTCCATCTCCAGGGCCCTTCGAAAAACTAAACTGGAACTGATTGATTCTGCCAATCTATCCCATCCTTATTACTGGGCCGGTTTTATTATTTCCGGAAAAGCAGACCATGTTATTTTCTCCAGGCGATACCAACAATTATTTTATATTGGGGGGGTCTTCCTGCTATTATTTCTTATGATTACCTTATTTCGAAAAAGAAGATATCTTTTCCGGAAACATATAAAATCAACTTTATCCAAAATTCTTTCAAGGAAATGAGAAAATAAAGAAACCAAACCACTCTATATAAATGCTAAAACAAATCTATTATTTACAAGCCTATGTTACAAAAGATTTGAAGCAAATCTGAATATGTTGGTGCTATATCTGAGATTCATGATTGAAGATGGAGAAAACCTAGCTGCCTTAATAGGAAAAAAATAATTACTACTGTAAATAGTAGAGCGGGTAGAATATCAGTAGAATTAAGTAAAAATCAGGACAATATATTAATCTTGAAAAAATAGTCATTAGCCTTGATATATTTAATAAATAATTTTGACACATTACACTCTAAAAAAATGTTAATATAAAATAGGAATAAAATGACCGATAAAAAAGGAAATGGGGAAAATTTTTGTGAAATAATCGAAAGATTTACACTATTTATCCAGGCCCACATTCAAAAATTCAATCCTCAGAAAAACGGCATCGATCCATGCGATATTGCCCAAGAAGTGAAAATCAAAATATGGAAAATTCTAAATGATGAGAAAAAAATTCAGAATTATTCGTCTTATATTAAGAAGGTTGTAAACTCGACAGTAATAGACCAGA
>CBFDDY010000357.1:0-2532 GCA_965603705.1 uncultured bacterium
CTCCAGAAATTTTATTACTTTAGCTTTTAAGCAGTTTATATTAAATAATAAGAGGAAAGCCATTTTTTACTGCTTGTATTTGACAATTAGGATTTATTAGGCTTCAATAAGGCTATGAAAAAAACAACTATTATTATTTTAATTATGACTGTATTTTTTTATTTTGGGTGTAAAGAGAAACAGGAGGTAGAGGACAAGACTGAAGATTTAGGAATTCAGGCTAACATGGTCTTTTTTTATTATCCTGACCTGGTGGAAGCAGAACAGTTTTATGCGGAAGTGCTCGGTTTTGAAAAAGTGTTGGATTATGGGTTTGCAAAGATATTGCGGATATCCCGCACATCATTTATCGGGTTGGTGGATGAGACAAAAGGCATGCATAATCCGGATGAACCGAAAACTGTTACTCTTTCTTTTGTAACCGATGAGATTGATGGCTGGTACCGTTATTTGCAGGAACAAGGAGTAAAAATGAGGGGAGAGCTGAGCGATGCTTCCCGCCATCCCACCCGTGGATTTGTGGCATATGACCCGGCAGGATATTTTCTTGAGTTTGAACATTTTCTTGAACATCCCCAAAATGAAAAACTACTTGAAAAGTTAAAGGCGGTCCCAGCTGTTTATCCGGAAAAAACTCAGGCGACTTTTCGGCCTATAGAGTTAGGCATCCAGGCTAATATTATCTGGCTTTATTACCGGGATATTCCCGCAGCTCAGCGATTTTACTCGGAAAATTTTGGGTCCGAACTGCTGGTAGACCAGGGATTTGCCTGGGTGTATTCATCCTCATCGTCCGCATTTGTTGGGCTTGTAGATGAATCCCGGGGACTGCATCGGTTCTCTAAAACAAAAGCTGTTAATGTGTGCTTCATATCCCCGCAGATCGATGAGTGGTATGATAAGCTAAAGGGAAAGGAGCTGGAGATTCGTGATCCTCTTGAAAATCAGGCAAGCTTTCCGGTCCGTACTTTTGTTATCTATGATACGGGAGGATATTTTCTGGAATTTGATTGGTTTCTGGAAGATGAGAAAAATGTGGAAATATTAAATTTTCTTACACTTTATAATTAACCTGAACTATTCATAAAAAATGTTCAGATGAAAGAATTTCTTTAGTTTAAGGCTGACCCGATGCCATGTAAATCCACCCTGCCAAAAATCCCATATAGTGTCTAAAGTTTTGCGCAGCAAGAAATACATTTTATACAATAATATCTTTTCTGGTTTATACTCTCCGTGGACCGGGCATAATTGACAATAATAGGGGATTTTTCCCCGGGCAATAGATTTTCTTATTAGAGTGGCTTTGCGGCTCGTCCAGATTTTCTCGAAAGGGTGCTTTTTTAGATTTCCAATTTTTCCCCCTGGCCTTACAATAAAACAACAGAAATAGCAGTCTCCATTCACTTCCACTAAAAAATTATCCCAAGGTTTGTGGCAAAAAGATTCCCTTTGCTTCATGAATAATATCTCGAAAATTCCAAGCTCAGTTTTATGCCCAATTCCGCCGCTTTTTGTTTGGCCAGTTCAATAGTTTTTTTAAAAATACTAGAGTTTAATGCAATCATCTGATTTTTATAGTTAAAGATAAAACCTCCATGTTCGATCTGGTATTCTTTGAATGGATTTAACAGTCCGAAATGGACGATCTCTGCTCCTAATTGGATAGCCATTTCTATGAAGGCGACTGCTTCCGGCAAGTTTTCCTTCATTAGAGTCATGTTGAGCATAATTACCGGGTGTTTGACCTTCATTTCTTTTTTTAGTTCAGAAAGTTTCTTTATATTATTTGTGACCTGGAGAAAATCTGATCTGCGGATTTTTTGGTATGTTATAGCCGAGGCTGCATCAATTGAAAAATCTATCAAGCTCAATTTTTTTTTAATCAATTGCCGGCTGATATCTTCAGTTAACATCAATCCGTTTGAGTTAAATTGAACGCAGGTCTTTTCAGTATCCAAATTATTAAGGATAGTGAACAATTTGTTTCCTATAAGGGGTTCCCCGACTCCATGAAGCGATATGGTTTTAAACTTTTTCATATGTGGAATTAGTCTCTCAAATGCTACTTTATCTATTTCACCCTTGAATTTCCTTTTGTCGAAAATTCTTGGATAGCACATAACACAGGGTGGGTTGATATTGCAGTGGGTTGTTGTTTCTATTTCCAAAGTTGAGGGAAGGGATAGGGCTTTATCCGAATAGACTTTGACCTGATCTGCAGGCATAGCTAATTCACTTTTGTTCCTGGTCAATTTCCGATTTCCTTAGTTGGCTCCTATTTCTGTCTATACCATAAGCTTCATTCTATTGTCAATTTAACCTCCCCTTCCGTCAGGAAATGCTTATCCTGCTAACCATGACTGTTGACGTTTTAAGCCTAAGGGATTATTATGTTTTATTGAGGAAGAAATTTCATGTATAAAGCAACTACGATTATATGTGTACGCCATAAAGGCAAGGTGGTTATGGCGGGCGATGGTCAGGTAACCATGCAGGATACAGTATTAAAGCATAAAGCCAACAAGATCA
>CBFDDY010000358.1:0-2501 GCA_965603705.1 uncultured bacterium
AAAACAGTTTGGGACAATGGGATCAGTATCAGGACTGAGTATGACCGCCCGGAAGACCCCCCCAGCCGCGATGCGACTGTTATTATCTGTGTTAATCAGCCTTTCAGCCAACCAAGATTCCACCGCTCCTTTGCAGACGGACTGGGCGGGCTTGCCGAATATGTTATGGAAGTCGTACACGGGGCGCATGATTACTGGGTCAAACCTCTTGAAGAAATCGTAAAGGCCTCCGACAGCAAAGATACACACTGGACCTATACTTATCATGAAAGGCTTTTTGAATATAAGATCGAAGATAAAATTGTGAATCAGATCGACTATTTGATCAATAAGCTCTCCCAAACCGGCTACACACGCAGAGCCCAGGCTATCACCTGGAATCCGAAACTTGACCCCCCCACAGAGGACCCTCCCTGTTTACAAAGAGTCTGGGGACGGCTTTGTGAAGATGGGGAAGGCGGATATGTTTTTAATATGAATACCCACTGGCGAAGCCGGGATCTATTTAAAGCTTGGTTTGAAAATGTTATTGCCCTTACAACTCTGATGAGAAAAATAGCGGAAGCCCTCTCAAAAAAAATAGGAAAACGAGTCAGCGTGGGGCGCTATGTAGATATCTGTGATTCCATGCATATTTATGGCTCTTATTTCCGTGAGATCGAGGGCGACCCGAAAAAGGGGATCAAGAGTTTCTTTGAAAGATTGGAGAGCCGTTCCTTTAAAGACCGGACCTGGGATTCAAAATTTGTCAAACCGTATTTCATAAACGACGGGATAGGCAAAGGATTAAAAACGATGCTGGAACGGGAAAATAAAATGCCAGAAAAAGTAAGAGCCGCAGTTCAGCAGGAATTAAAAGAAATGGAAAAAGAGGATTATATAGTATAAAACAGCCTAATAATCAGCAAAAGAAATAGCCCCTACTTTCCCAGTTAAGTGATATTTATATTTCAGGAGATAAACATGAACTTTAAAAGAAAACATCTATTGCCTATTTTTTTGGTTCTAATTTTTGCTTTTAATCTTGCCGCAGCAAATGAGGATAAGGTATTAAACCTGGAGGACTATCCGCTCTGGAAACATATCTCTTCTCCCCTCATCTCATCTGACGGCAATTGGGTCAGTTACAGCTTCCGGCCCAATGGGGGAGATTCCACTCTGTATTTTAAGAATTTAGCCTCTGATAAAACCTATGAAATCTTTTGCGGCATAAAAGCAAAATTTTCAGAAGATTCCCGCTGGGCAGCTTATTTGATAGGTGTATCCAAGGAAGAAGAGAAAAAACTTAAAAAGGAAAAAAAGCCTGTTCCTTTCAAGGGAGAACTTCTGAACTTAGATTCAGGTGAAAAATACACGCTAGAAAATACTACAGCGATAGATTTTTCCAAAAATTCAAAGTTTTTTCTGGCAAAAAAAGCTAAGCTCAATAAAAAAGTAAAACATAATGGAACAGACATTGTGCTCCGTAATCTGGAAAAGAGTCTTTCCCAAAACATGGGAAATGTCGCTGAATACAAGTTTAATAAGCAGGGAACCCTGCTGGCCTATACTATTGATGCTGAAAACAAAGAAGGTAATGGAATCCTATTGTTAAAACTTTTGAAAGACCGACTTATTCCTTTAGATACAGGCAAGCTGGATTATGCTCAAATCGTTTGGGACAAAAAAGGCACTGCCCTGGCTGTCCTTAAAGGAAAACAAGAGAAAAACTTGTGGGAAAAAGATAATGTCCTTTTAGCCTTTACCGGGTTGGACGGGGAGTCATTCGCCAGCTTCGAGTACGACCCATCTAAAGATCCTGAGTTTCCAAAAGAGATGGTAATATCCGAAAGAGTTTTGCCCCAGAGACGAAGAAGACAGGGAACAGAGGAGAACCGGGCCCTAATCTGGAGTGAAGACTTGTCCCGGATATTCTGCGGGATTAAAGAGCAGGAAAAGAAACCGGAAAAAAGTAAAGAGGCCTTGCCTAATGTGAACATCTGGCATTGGAGGGATGAAAAAATCCAGTCTCTTCAGAAAAACCGTTTTAAATATGACCTTAATTTTACCTACAGATCAACCTACCATTTGAAGGAGAAAAAATTTATTCAACTTGCTGACAAAAATATACGCACTATTACCCTTACCCATGAGGGCCAATGGGGAGTGGGGAGAGACAACAAGCCATATCTTTCGGATGTAGAAACCAGGCAAGCCGATTATTATGCCATCGATACTGCAACTAGAAAGCGTCAACTTATCATCAAAGGAATACGCCAGACACTGGGAGTATCGCCGCACAGCCGCCATTTCCTCTACCTACAAAATAAACATATTTGGATTTATGATTTTGAAAAGGGAACAAAGACCAATCTCTCTTCGGAAGCGCCGGTGGTTTTTGTGGACGAAGAGGATGACCATCCTGATGAAAAACCTATCTTCGGTCTGGCAGGATGGACCAAAGACAGCAAGGCAGTCATAATCAACCACAAATATGACCTCTGGCTTTTGCCCTTAGACGG
>CBFDDY010000359.1:0-2479 GCA_965603705.1 uncultured bacterium
ATGATAAAATTCACGATCCCCATGTTATGGGTAACGGGGATGTGTATGAAAATTATGATTATATTGAAGAAAAAATAGATGAAATAATGTAACCGCTCTATAAACCCCACCTTGCAGACAGTTTTATAATGTAATCATAACATTAAAGTAAAATACTGATAAAGGGGGGAGAAGAGAATGAACAAAAGAGCAAGCAAAGAAAAACGGCGGAGGATAATAAGCAAATGGCGGCAAAGCGGAATCAGTCAAAAACAATTCTGCCAGGAAAACAGAATAAATATCAATACATTTTACTGGTATAAAATTAGATTAAAGCCTGAATCACAATTTGTTGAATTACCGGCTGTAAAAATTGGTCATGAAAAAATATCCATACAATTAAACTCAAAAGATATCAGCATAAGCATTCCGGATTCATTTTGCGAAAGCACTCTGTTAAGATTATTGAAAGTCCTTGCAGGAAAAGATTATGTTTGTTGATCTTGACACATTAAAAATATTTGTAAAACCCGGGCCAACAGATTTCAGGAAACAAATAAACGGGCTAAGCATAATTGCTACTGAACAAATGAAACTGGATCCTTTTGAAAAAAACATCTTCCTGTTCAGCAACAAAAGAAGAAACCGGATCAAGATTCTATACTGGGATAAAAACGGATTCTGGCTGCTTTTAAAACGGCTTGAAAAGGACAGATTCCCATGGCCGTCGGACAAAGCAGAGGCCCTTGAAATAGACAGCAATAAACTCAGGATGCTTTTATCAGGAATTGATTTCTGGCAGGCACATAAAAAATTAAATTATACGAAAATAAATTAGAAAAACCATTGACCCTGATCATTGTGGTATGATAAAATTCTTAGCAAATGATTGATGCAGCCAGACTTCCAGATAATACCGCTGAACTGAAGCAGATAATAATCCAGCTTGAGAATAATTTCAGGATTGAACGCAAAAACCTTGAAACAAAAATTGACATACTATTAGAAGAAATCGAATTATGGAAAAAAAGACTCTTCGCCCCTAAATCAGAAAAGTACGATTATGATAAACAGGGGCTTTTGTTTAATGAAGCAGAGATGGGATATGATAAAGACACAAGGGAGATTGGTAAAGATATAACAGAAATCCAGGTAAAAGAGCACAAGCGGAAAAAAAGAGGCCGGAAAAAACTGCCTGAAAGTCTGGAAAGAGAAATTGTAGAAATTGATATTGAGGATGATGAAAAGATATGCCAGGCCGGAAAAAAGCGGAAGTTCATGGGCTGGGAGATATCGGAAAAACTGGATATCAAACCTCCCCAGATCAAAGTGATACAGACAAAACGTGCAATTTACGGCTGTCCTGATTCGAGCTGTATTACATGTGAGGATAATGACAAATCACCTGTTGTGACAGCCGCCATGCCGCCCCAGCTTCTTGATAAAACAATACTCACTTCCGGGCTTCTATCATATATTCTTGCATCCAAATATTGTGATCATCTGCCATATTATAGGCTTGATAAGATATTCAATAGATATGGTATTGAAATATCCAGACAGACTTTATGTCGCTGGACTATTTTAATATATGAGAAATATAAGATTTTAAAGGAGTTGCTTTGGAAGGAATTGTTATCCGGGCCTTTGATAGGAATCGACGAAACGACAATGCAGGTGATTTGTGAACAGGGGCGGTCTGCAAAAACGAAGTCTTATTTGTGGGTTTTTAAGGGAGGAAATCCGAGGGCACCGACTGTTCTTTTTAAATACAGGGAAACAAGAAGTGCGAAGTTCTTATTGGAGCTGCTTAAAGACTATAAAGGATATATACAAACTGATGGATATCCAGGTTATGAAGATCTTTTAGTCCTTGAGGACATAATATTGATAGCCTGCTGGGCTCACGCAAGACGTAAATTTGATGAGGCTGCAAAAGCATCAAAAAACAAAGGTAGTGCTTATGAAGCGTTATCTATGATTAAAAAACTATATTTAATTGAGCAAAAAGCAAAGGACTATTCCAAAGAACAAAGGAAGACGATTAGACAGGAACAAGCTCTTCCTGTATTAGATAAGATAAAGGATTGGCTGGATAAAAGGCATTATCAGGTTCTTCCTGAAAGCCTAATAGGTAAGGCGGTAAATTATGCACTTAAGCTTTGGCGCAGGCTTATAAAATATGTAGAGGATGGAATAATACCCATAGATAATAACAGTGTAGAAAATGCCCTGCGCCCAGAATGCCTTGGAAAGAAAAACTGGCTCTTTGCATACACACCATCCGGAGCATCTGCCAGTGCATTTTTTTACAGTATTATAGAAACAGCCAAAGCCAACGGCCTTGAACCTTACTGGTATATGCGATACCTTTTTGATAACATTGTGCATACAAAGGATGATGAAGAACTCCTGAGAAAACTTCTACCTCAATATGTTGACAGATCCTGTTTACGTGAATACCGTCTGCCCGGCAGGTGGGGTTAATAGAGCGGTTACA
>CBFDDY010000360.1:0-2477 GCA_965603705.1 uncultured bacterium
TCGGCTTCTGCGTAACTCCCCCCGTCCGTGGGTCAGACATACTCAAAGCCCGGCTATGCCGGGTTCCCTCAAAAAGCGCTCTCAGAAGGCTAAATCTTCAATGTCGCTTCAGCCACATCAGAATTTCATTAGATGTAAGTCTTTCAACTAATATTTAATGTTTTACTGTCCTGAATAATTCAGGCGGGGGCTGTGGACTTCCGGGGATATTTGACTTGAATAAGCGGGGGTGATATAAAGCAGGTAATCTAAAAAAAGAGAAATAAAATGTCTGGAATGACTTATAAAAAAGCTGGAGTTGATATTGACAAGGCGGATGCTTTTATAAAAAGGATAAAACCATTGCTGGAAAAGACCGGCCGGCCGGAAGTGCTTGGTAAGCTGGGAGGATTCAGCGGCCTTTTTATGCCACAGATTAAAGGAAAAAAAGATCCGGTTTTAGTTTCTTCTACTGACGGAGTAGGGACCAAGCTGCTGTTGGCTGACCTTTTGCAAAAATATGACACTGTTGGTATAGATCTTGTGGCTATGTGTGTAAATGATGTGATTGTTATTGGAGCGGAGCCGCTTTTTTTTCTCGACTATATTGCCTGCGGAAAACTGGACGAAAATAAACTTTATGCTCTCATGAAAGGTATAGCCCAAGGCTGTCAGGAGGCGGGCTGTGCTCTAATCGGGGGAGAAACAGCCGAGCTTCCCGGAATGTATAGCGGAGAAAAGCTTGATCTGGCCGGATTTAGTGTGGGGATTGTGGAGAAAAACAAGATCATTGACGGCTCGACCTGCCAGCCGGGAGATAAGGTCATCGGCCTTGCCTCAAACGGGCTGCACAGCAATGGGTTTTCTCTGGTCAGAAAGATTTTCAGTAAAGAAGAGATGAAAGGAAAACTGGGCCGGGAAATGCTTAAGCCCACCCGCATTTATGTCAAACCGGTCCTTCAGGCGGCAAAAAAAGTCCGATTAAAAGCTTTAGCTCACATCACAGGCGGAGGTTTTCAGGATAATATTCCCAGAGTGCTTCCCAAGGGGCTGGTCGCAAAAATCCGGGAGGATTCGTGGACTGTGCCGCAGATCTTCAAGAAGATAAAAAACCAGGGTGGGGTAGAAGAGAAAGAGATGTTCCGCACTTTTAATATGGGGATAGGCCTGGTCGTTATCGTAGGATCACGTTCTGCCCGGCATGCAGTTGATATATTTCAGAACCTGGGGCAAAAAGCCTGGGTTATAGGCGAGCTTGTTTATGAATAATCCAGGTTGATTATTCATGAATCTGTTCAAGCTTCAGCTTAACTTCAATCTCCTTAGCTTCCCGTAAAAGCTTAAAAGTAACCTCATCCCCCCAGCTGAATTTGGAAAGATAAATCCTCAATTTATTAATGGAAAAAAATCTGTTGCCATCAACAGAGAGGATAACATCCCCTTTTTTAAAGTTTTGCCCCTTGGCAACCCCCAATATCGATTCCTTCTCGATTACAGGATTGTCAAGCCCAGAAAATTTTTTCAGAAAAATCCCAATGGAAGGATAAGCCGGCCTGTCTTCTTCCCTAAGTCCCCAGATATAGTCGCCGATGCTTCTTGAGACTACAATGTTTTCCTGCCCGATGGGTACGACCACAGAGATGACAGTTTTATAGGGGGATGGTTGTTTTTCAAAAGCCCTGCGGTTGATTCCAAGATTATAGATGAGGTGGCCTGAGCCGACCAGAACAAGTATTCTTCTTTCTTCGATATTTGCAGCCCGGAGTGTATTTGCAGCCATAACCTCATCCCAGGCGGATTGGGCCCGGTAAATAGCCTTATACATTATATCCCCATGGCCTTTCATTGCCTCAGGCATTTCCATGTCCTCGAAAATTGTCTGCATGAGCTGTATGTGGTCTTTATTAGAAAGATCCGGTTTAGGGACATATTTTTTCTCCTCATCAGTCAATGAATCCCATCCCAGTATCCTAATTTTTCGAATTATTTTTCGGGGCGCATTCAAGGCATACATAGGAACTTTATTTTCCTTTGCCAGAGTAAATATCTTCTCATAGTAATTGAAATTAAAATTCCAGTTTACATACCACTGGGAATCGTCTAAAAATTCCTCTTGATAGAGAAGCCCAAGGCTCCATTTATTTAAAGGCGTCTGCCATTCTACATCAAACATCTCAAGCCCGATGGCCAGTTTATGGTTCTGCTGATAGAGAGCCTCTGCTATCTTAAATTGGATATCATGCATGGGGAGGCAGTCGTGAGTTTCTCCGACATATATAAAGCGGCTGTCCTTCATCTCCTTGATCATTTCCCCAAAGGAAACCACTTGGCCGCTTTTTGCAGAAAATATCTTCCCCGGTTCGATTTCAAGTGTCTTGTTTTTGAGCTTGGGATTCCCGATTTTCAGACGAAGTGTCCTGTCCTGTGTTTCGTCTGCAAAAATCAGTGTAGAAAATAGCATGGCTAAAAGAACAGTAAATGCTTTATTGCGATTCATA
>CBFDDY010000361.1:0-2454 GCA_965603705.1 uncultured bacterium
GTGGAGTTTCTTTTCTGGTAGAAAAAGGCCATTCTGTTTATTTTCAAGCAGGAGCTGGTATTAAAGCCGGATATTCCAATGAAGATTTTGTCTCTTTAGGTGCAGAGCTCGTCTTTACAAAAGAAGAAGTTTTTGGCCGCTCAGATACTGTTATCAATATTTCACCCTTGAATGAAGAGGAATGCGGATTGGTCAGAAATGATCAGCTACTATTTGGATTTCATCATTTGGCTGTCTCACGTAAAGAACTAGTAAAAGAACTGCTCAAAAAAAATGTTACCATGATAGGTTACGAAATTATTCAGAATGATAATAAAGATCTTCCTTTTATTGAAAGCCTCAGTGAAATTGCCGGGCAGTTGTGCCATGTGATTGCCGGACATAATCTTCAAACCACACATGGAGGCAGGGGGCTGGTGATGGGGGGGGTAGTAAGTGTTCCGCCGGCTACAGCAGTTATAATAGGGAGTACTATTTTAGCCCGGAGTGCTATAAAAGCGATGCTGGGTGCTGGCGCCCATACAATAGCTTTAGGACAGTATATGGATAAACTTAGGGAGCTGGAAGAGATGAGCTCAGGAAGGCTGGCAACATTGATGGCGAGTAATTATAACCTGGCTCGTATGTCGGAGATCGCAGATATATTGATAGGAGCAGTTCTTCGTCCCGGAGAAAGAGCGCCGCTCATGATAACACGGGGCATGGTTAAAAATATGAAAAAAGGCTCGATAATCATTGACCTTTCCATCGATCAGGGAGGGTGTGTAGAAACAAGCCGCTTGACCACACTTGAGCAGCCGACTTATGTGGAAGAGGGCGTTATCCATTATTGTGTTCCCAATATCACTTCGACTGTAAGCCGGACATCTACTAAAGTGCTGAGTAATCTTGTTATTCCTTACCTGCTCCAGATCGGTGAGCTGGGTATTGATAAAGCTCTAAAAGCAAACAAGGCATTAGCCAGAGGCGCCTACTTGCATAAGCAAAAAGTCGTCAGAAAAAACATTGGTGAGCGCTTTGGGTTTGACTATGTTAAAGGATAGATTGAGTATGCAAAATATCTTAGATGAATTTGAAAACAGTCAAAAAGAATTGATTCATGTTCTTCACCGTGTAAAGGACAAATTTGGGTATATTCCTCGGGATACTATTCCTGAAATATCCCGGCATCTAAATATTGCCGAAAGCGAGATTTTTGGAGTTTTAACTTTTTATGCCGCTTTCAGCCTTGAACCTCGAGGCAAACATATAGTAACAGTCTGTATGGGAACTGCCTGTCATGTGCGGGGCGGACCGAAGATCCTGGAAGAGTTTGAAAGAAGACTTGAAATTGAAGCCGGGCATACTACCGGGGACAAACAGTTCACCCTGGAAACTGTAGCCTGTCTGGGATGCTGTGCAATCGGGCCTGTGGTTGTTGTTGATGACGATTATCATGCTCAGACAACGATTAGAAAGGTTGAGCCGATTTTAGATAAATATAAGAAAGAGAAAAAGAATGATTAAGATTAAATCTGTCACAGAATTAGAAGAGACAATAAATCAGCAGATCAAACTCAGGAACGAAAATGAAAAGACTGTTCTAACGGTATCCGCAGGCACTTGTGGCCGGGCACGTGGCTCCTTAAAAGTCATAGAATCCCTAAATAAAGTAATAAAAGAAAAAAAACTCGAAGGCAAAATCCAAGTAAAAAATACAGGCTGCCATGGATTTTGCGAAGCTGAGCCAAATATCATCATCCATCCTCAAAATATTTTTTATCAACATGTCCAACCTAAAGACGCTGAAAGTATTATTACCAAAACAGCCCTTAATAACGAAATAATCGATAAGCTGATATATTCAGACCCTGTCACAGGCCAAAAAATGCCTAAAGAAAGTGACATCTCTTTTTATGCCAAGCAAGAACGGATAGTCATGGGCGATAATGCCCTTATTGATCCGACTGACATCAATGATTATTTTGCTATCAGAGGATATAATTCTCTGGGTACAGTCCTGAAAAACATGAAACCTGAAGATGTCATTGAGACCATTATAGCCTCAGGAATCCGGGGAAGAGGCGGGGCCGGCTTCCCAACCGGTTCAAAGTGGAAATTCGCCCGCAATGCCAAAGGAGATATCAAATATATTATCTGTAATGCTGATGAGGGAGACCCGGGTGCTTATATGGACCGCAGCCTGATGGAAGGAAATCCTCATCGTATATTAGAAGGAATGATCATCGGGGCTTATGCTATAGGAGCTACGGAAGGTTATATCTATGTGCGGATGGAGTATCCCTTGGCGCTTGAGAATATTACTTTTGCTCTGGGACAGGCGAGGAAATTAGGTTTATTGGGAGATGCTATCCTCGGCTCAGAATTTAATTTTGACATTCATGTCTTTAAGGGGGCTGGATCGTTTGTTTCCGGAGAGGAGACATCGCTTATGGCTTCGATCGAAGGGCGGAG
>CBFDDY010000362.1:0-2415 GCA_965603705.1 uncultured bacterium
CACAGGCTCGTTTAACCATGTGAAAAGAAATATCACAGTTTACAGGTTTTAAGCCTTGCTCCCTGAGGAGTTTAGAAAATCGCCCATACCCGCAGGGAAGGTCTAAGGTCAAGCCCTTCTTCTTTGTAATTTGTTCCAGAAATTTTTTCAGAATGCTCTGCTCTCTTGCATCAACGATCCGCTGGTCCAGCCCCCGGTATCTTTTCCTCTCATATTCTTCGACTGCCTGTTTTTGGAAAGGCTCATTTATTTCTTTCATCCTGCAGCTAATAATAAAACGACCATTTGTAATTAGCAAGCAGAAAAGGGGGCATCTCCGCTTAGGAATATATATTTCGGGCTGGAGTCAAGCTGCACTTTGTTGCCTGTAATAAGGACATCTTTTCCTGACCTGTCCAGGACCTTGAGCAAGCGGCCAGGGAAGGTATATTCTAGGGCTTCTCCTGTTGTCCATCCTACGGCAAAGACATCTTTTTCTTTGACGAAAATAAATATTTTAACATCCGTTTCAGCAAAACATCCCTGGAAAATACTGTCGTCCAAAAATGAAGCCATTGCTTTCATAGCGTAAAAGGAAGGCCGTTTACGCCACTCACCCCCCCGGCTGTCAATCAGTCCATAACCTGGAGCAACCAGCTGCCACCAGTATACCCGTTCAACAAAACCACTTGCCAAAGCTAAAATATAGTAGCGCACCAGGTAATCGGCCTGTTTATCCTCAGAAACATTCGGCTCACCGGAAGCCGGTGAATACTTTCCCGTCCCCTGCAAAGGCCAGTTCATCTCGGTTATCCATATTTTTTTTTCCCCCTGCGTGCATTTATCCACAACTGCTTTAAGAAGAGCGATTTTTTTAGATGTATCCCACCCGCATTGTGTATTTTCAGGAGGACCGACTCTGTCAACATAGAGAAGCGAGCTTAAAACATCAAGCGGCAGTATTCTTAAAAGCGGAGGATAAAGATGAAACTCAAAATCGATCACTGCCGGCCCAATGAGTTTTACCTTGTAATCCTCAGCCGCTGAGAAAGCAGCGTGTGCCAGTTCCAGATATTCTTTATATTCCCATACTCCCCACTTTGTCCGGTTCCAAGCATGACCGACTTCAAAATGGGAGCATCTGTCCGAAAACTCCCGGAAAACCTCCTCTAAAAAATCCCGCCAGCGTGAAGGAGATAGGACATCATCCCGGTTCTGAAGTAGGGCTATAGTCACTTCAATCCCATTATCAGAGAGAAGATCAACAAATTTTTTATACTCATCTAGCTCGTCTTTTTCCCAGGAAGGAATCCGGACCATACTCTGTAAGATGCCCAGCTCCTGCAGACACTTCAGCACTTCCATATTTTTTTTGCCGGCAGAAGAAACAGAGACAGCAAAAGGCCTCTTCAATTTTACAGGCTCTATATACATTTTCTTTTTATATTTCCTGTACCTTAAGAGAATTGGAATAACTTTTCGTAGATTGGAGGTTATTAAGCTGATATAACTGCCTACATATTTGAAATGATGCTGAAAACGCTCTTTTCTGGAGCCGATATTATGAGGTTGGTCCGCATAAGGATTCCAGCGAAATGTTTCCTTCATTTTTTCAATCTCTTTATCTATCCGGATCACTGGATTTTCAGCTTCTCAGCGATCTTCTTAAGCCGCAGCTTTTTTTTCAAACCGATAAATCCGGAATAGGAGTTCTTGTTCAACTTATACCAAAACCAAAATAAATTGTTAAGGCGTTCTTTTCCTAAATACAGCATTAAAAATTCACGCTGAGAAGCGGGCGGGACTCCCAGACGTATCAGGTTTTTCACCCTGCTAAGGACTCTAATACGCTTTTTCTTGCGGATCCGGTTAGTGTCGATAAGATAAAAATTATACCTCCCTTGCTCATCCTTCTTGACTAAAATATTTCCATCCGATAAATCACGATGAAGGATTCCCTGCTGGTGAGAATATGACAAAAACCGGGCCAGGTCGTTTAAAAGAAACTTGAGTTCATCCCCTGATAGTAAAGGAAACAAATGCCGGATTTCCTCAATATCTCTTTCCATCCCGGCTAAAAAAAAGCTCTGCTCAAGGAAAAGGCCGTGCTTTTTCTCAAGAAAGGCTACAGGGACAGGAGTTTTAATACCGCAATCTTTAAGCTGATTGCTACCCCGCCAGGCCTTATATGCCTTGGAATGGAGGACCATACTTTTAATCTTGTTTATTCCTCTGGTCCGAAACTCTTTAACAACAATCTCTTCAACTTCTTTATCCCCCCCTGAAATCCTGACCACCCCGATCCGGTTCCTGCCCTCATGTAAAATCTCAGTAGAGGATTTATTTAATAAGTTGTGGCAATCTGAGATCGCACGGACAAAGCCGGGGCTTTGATAATCAGCCTCTATCCTCCCCCGGAAAGTTGGAACGGAAAGC
>CBFDDY010000363.1:0-2377 GCA_965603705.1 uncultured bacterium
ACATCTCAGCCTTTTTACCAGACAGCTTATAAAGCAGAATGAGGCCTGCCGGACCGTTTTCTTCATTTTCTGTATGCATGGAATAGCCTGATTTTTCCTTTCCTTTATAGCTCCTGCTTATCTTGATCTCTCCGTTCATGGTGCTGATTCCAAAAGCGGTAGGGGAGTCTGATTTATCACCCATATGAATTTGGTGTCTACTTTGGAAAATGTAACCTACAAAAAAACCGCCGTCTATGTAGTCCTTTTTAAATTCATTTACCGCTGATGATATTTTTTGTGTTAAAGATTTTCCGCTTTTAGCTAAGTAGTTAACCTTACCTTTTAAAAAATCTTGACCTGCATATCCCTGGAATATAGTCACTGCCAGAAATAATATACCTGAAATAATAGCTATGTTTACGTTTTTTCTTTTTGTTTTCATCTTTTATTCTTATCCTTTTTTATTTTTCAATGATTTCTTGAAGGTATTTCAAAGCTTTTTCGCTTTTTGATTGACCAAGCCAAAAGATAAGTTGTTTTTTTAATTCGGGATTCTTCTCCTTTCTGGCCAAGTCGATCAGCAAGGATACAGTCTCCTCGCTTTTATTCTGGCTGATGGAATGGATCAATTTATTCTTAAATTTAATATCATCGGTTTTTTTGTATAAATCAGTTAGGGTGTTTAAAATTTCTTTTTCCCCTCTCTGCCCTAAAAAGAACATTGCCTGCTCTCTGGCTTTTTTATCCTGCTCGTTTTTAACTATGTCTATTAATTTATCTAAGGCTTTTTTACTTCTGTGTTGAGATAAGGAGATAATAAGGTTTTCTTTAAACTTGATATCTGTTTCTTTGTCATAGATGCGGATAAGAGCCTTGATACTTTCCTCATCTCTTCTTTGGCCGAGCCAGAATAAGGCCTGTTCCCGGACTTTTTCGCTGGAGTCTTTGGTGGCAAGCTCGATTAGAAGTTGTCTGACTTTAGGGTTTTCAGACTGGTTGAGTACAAATAAGGCTTTTTCTCTTAACTCAGGACTTTCTCCTTGTTTGGCGATTTTACTCAGCAAGGGAAACGCTTTCTCTTCATCTATTCCCAGGAGGGCATTAAGAGCTATTAATTTTAATTCTATTTCAGGGTCGAGTTCATTTTTTAAGAGGATATCTACATTTAGATTCAGGTTCACTTCTAATTCCTCAAGCGCTTCAAGGGATTCCTGTTCATATAGTGCTGCAAGTTCTTCTAATCCTTCTACGCCTTCTAATTCCTTTAACCCTTCCAATCCTTCCAGAGCTCCAATTAGAGAACCATTGATATAGGCCCGGTATTTAGGCATGCCTTTCTTAACCAGCTTCTCGGCAATCTTAACTCTGAGGACCCTGGCATCGTCAGCCCAAGAACTCAGGGAGTATCCTTCGATAAGAGTGTTTAGATGATCCAAAGCCTTTTCTTTAAGTTCTAATTGGTGCTCTAGTTCATCCAGGTTACGGCTTGCTTTGTCCAGGCTATATCCCAGCCAATAAAGAGAATCGTCCTGAAAACTGCTGTTTTTAAATTCCTCTACTATGGCCTCAAATCCTTTAATAGCCGCATCCCAATCTTTCTGGAAAATAGATTTCTTGGCTTTTTCATAGATTTCTTTGTCTTTTTTTGTCTGCTGGGCTGTAAGAAGCCCGCCGTACAGCATAATTAAAGCTAAAAATGCAGCTAAGAGTTTAATTTTTTTCATCGGATTACCTCCTAAATTTTTTGTAAAATTTCCATTTTAAAAAGGATGTCTCTTTGATCAATAAGCTCTTTGATCAAAGATTGGGTATGTTTGTCGCCGCTCTCCAGATTGGTTATATCCCTTAATACAAGTTCAATATCCTCCAGCAGCAGGGCTGAACCCGGATTGTTTTTGGCGAGTGTTTTTATCAGTAAAAAGTTTTGGATGAGCAGGCCTTGAACCATTTTTCTATCCATTACGATCTGGTCTCCATTAGTGACGTCAGGGGAGTAGTTGGCATATTCGATCAGCAGCGGTTTAAGGTTGTCAAAGTGTTCCTGAAGAGATGTATCTAAATAATTGCGGGAATATGGAGGAGGGGTATCAAGGGTTGTCTTTCCTGTTTGCCAGAATCTACCCAAAAAAATCCCAAGCGCAAAAACAAACACAGCTACTGCTGCGATTGGGGCCCAGCGAGGAAAAAGGGAGAATGATTCTAATTTTCGCTGTGGTTTCTGGATCTGAGTATTGATCCCTCCCCAGCATTTATTCCAGTCATCCTGGGGAATATCTTCTGCTTCCGCCTTATCCATTAAATTAAAGACTTTATGTGTAGATCTAAGATATACAGCACATTCCGGACAATTCTTAAGATGTTCTTCTAATTTAGTAGTGTCTGTTTTTGAAAGCTC
>CBFDDY010000364.1:0-2377 GCA_965603705.1 uncultured bacterium
TCCCTTCGATGCCAATAAAATTACAGCGATAAATCGGATTTCGGGCCCTATCATTTTTTATTCGAGCCGGAACATATTATCTCATTGAATACAAAGATATTAGCCTATTACTTCAGGAAAAGAGTGGCTTTAATTTCACTTTTTTAATAGCAAAAACTAAGATTTATTGGTAAATTTAATTGATTATCCCAAAAATCCTCTTCCTGATAAAAAGTTTTTATTCTGTTATATACAATTCCCAGGTGTATGTTTTATTGAGGAAAGCTTTCACAGTTCCGGTACTAACTGGTTCATCCCCAAATACATCCTCATTTAAAACCACAATGGTGCCGTCCATGATTAGGCCGGGCTCTAAGTATGAAACAATAGAGCAATGAAACAATGATCCAATTTTTAATTATTCTATATTACAAGCCGGACAAGCAAGCTGAGGATGATAGCAACCGATGTATTCAGCCCCATGGAGATAAACGCATATTTCCTGCCTATCTCTTTCCAAAGCATCGCCACAGTGGATAGACAGGGAATAAAAAAGCTTATAAACACAGTGAAGACAACCAACTGCTGTTTGGTAATTACAGCCATCAATCCCTGATAATCTGTTCCCAAGGCCTGAAGCATCATTATCAGGGATAGTTCTTTTCTTAGAAATCCAAATATTAAAGTAACACCCAGGTCGCGAGGTAATCCCAATGCTCCTTCTACAAGAGGGGCTAAGACAAAGTTGACAGAGGTATCCAGACGAAAAAACTGCATCAATGCCAGGATTATACTCCCGGCAATTAAGATCGGCCAGGCAAATTTGACAAATGACTTAATTTGGAAATATATCTTCCGCAAGATATTAGTCAGGGAAGGAAGCTTCAAGGAAGGGATCTCAAGGATCAATCCCGGTGAAGGGGATTTAAAAAACAATGATATTATTTTTCCAAGCAAACCCACTAACAGCATATTGAACAAATAAAAACCAAGAGCCCAGATAGGACCCAAATAAAATGCTACCAGCGCTAGGATGATCGTAGTCCGGGCGGAACAGGGAATAAAAGGAATCAGAAGGCAAGTTAGGATTTTATCCCGCCTTGACTCTAAAATGCGAGTTGAAAGGATCGCCGGTACATTGCAGCCAAAACCAAGAATAAAAGGAGATACGGATTTTCCATGCAATCCCATCTTGTGCATAAAAACATCCATAAGAAAACCGACACGCGCCAGATAACCTGAATCCTCAAGCAATGACATCAGGAAAAGAAGTGGAATAAAATAGGGAAGAACGATTGCAATCCCCCCCCCTATTCCCTGAAACAAACCATCAACCAAATAAAATAAAACCCCAGTTCCTAGGGCTGCAGAAAGATACTCGCGTATACTACTCATTGGTCCCAGCAGTAATTCCTCCAGAGGACCTGCAACTTTAATAATAATAAAGAAAAATCCAATAAAAACACCCAGCAAAATAACATACCCCATAAAAGGATGCATAATAACATCATCGACTCGTTCCTGCCAGCCTATACTCTTACCTCGTGTCACTTTACTGGTTATCTCAAGGATCTTTAAGGCTAGGTGATGCCTTTCAGCTGCTACTACTTCATAAGCGGGAGCATTGTGTCTTTCCTCCAATTTATCCCTTGCTCTCTGGACGGTATTTCTAAAGGGAATACTTATCTCCGCAAGCATCCGCATAAAAAATATTTTCTCTATCTCGATCGATTTAATGGCGGTAAATCTTTTGTTTGCTACAAGATTAAAATCTTCCGGTATTGATTTCTCAACATCTAAAACAGCCTCTTCTACATCCTTTGACCATTCTTGTGTAACAGGGGATCTTTTTTCATCCAGACTTTTTATTGCTGCTTTCATAAGTTTTTTAAGGCCACGCCCATGGGAAGCAATCGTGGAAATCACCGGGACTTTGAAAATTTTTTCCATTTTTTCAGCATCAATGTTTATCCCTTTCTTCTCTGCCAGGTCAGTCATATTAAGAGCTATGATCATTGGATATTCAAGTTCCATCAATTCCAAGGTCATTTCAAGGCTTCTCCCTAATATGGAGGCATCCAAAACATTAATGATCAAATCCGGCTTTTCTAGGAATAAATGGCTGAGCGCGACTTTTTCCGCTTCATCCGACGGATTCAGCGAATACATGCCCGGGAGATCAATGATATTTAAAATTCTCCCTTCGACATTGACTTTACTGTGGGTATGTTCTACTGTGGTTCCCGGAAAATTAGAGGTTACCGCCTTAAGCCCTGCAACAGCATTAAAAAGAGTGCTTTTCCCACAGTTAGGCTGTCCGATAAATACAATATCAGGATAATTATTATTGTTTGTCAACTATATCTACCATGATCTTACTGGCAACACCCCGGCCTAA
>CBFDDY010000365.1:0-2339 GCA_965603705.1 uncultured bacterium
CTTTGATCTGCTCAAAAAGCTTACGGGTTATTATAAAATAAGGCCGGGCATCTTCCGGGTCCCCGGAAAAGGGGCCCATCGTCATAAGTCCCCGTATCTTTATACCCTTAAATCCTAATATTTCTCTTATTAATCCTTCCGCTTTATCAGGCATCACTCCAAATTTCTGCTCTTCTTTACCACTATTTATTTCAATCAGCACAGACATGACTTTTCCCTGCTGTAAGGCCCGTTTATCAATCTCGCTGGCAAGCCGGACAGAATCTACGGTTTCTATCATATCAAAAATAGGGATAGCTTTATTGACTTTGTTCCTTTGCAGATGTCCGATAAAATGCCATTTAGCTAGGGAACCTAAGGTTGAGAATAAAAGCTCTGCTTCCTGGATATAATTCTGACCGATTATTTCAACGCCTGCATCTATAGCACGCTTTATATCATCAGGGGTTCTAGTCTTGGCTGCTGCTTCAAGCTGTACTCCTTGCGGAAGCTCGGCAAGTATCTTCTTTACGTTTTCCTCGATCATGACAGTAAAACATTAACTCTATATTAAAAAAATTGCAAGTCATCTCTGACCTGGACTATTCATAAAACTCGTGAATAATCCAGGCCCTAGGATGGCTTATTTTAGAAGCTAAGTAATAAAGCACATTCCACTGCCCTCCGAATATCAATTAATCCATAACCGGATATGGGATTGGGGGTTTGAAATCCCAGTTTTTCATTCGAAGCGGTTTGCCTAAGGATCTTTCTGAGTGCCTCGTTCAACCTTCCAGGTCTTTTTTTAAGCTCCAACCGAACCTGTTTGCCCATTGCCGCAAGTATTAATGCAGCCGCCCCTGATACAATGGAGGCAGACAAGGAATTTCCATCCGCAATATTGGATAGTTTTCTCCCCCCTCGATACTGGGGTACCTGGACCCACATTTCCTCAGCTGGAGCAACAACATCTATATAATCTCCCCAGGCGGATTTCTCCCAGATCTTTATGCTGTCTTTATATTTTCCCACTCCTCCGACAGCAATAGTCAGATTATAAGAAGCAGGAAAACATGAGCTCTCTTTATAGATCTCTTGGGTGGCATTGCCAGCAGCTGCAACCAGGACTACATTTTTGCTCCAGCAGTACTCTACAGCATCCCTGATATTTTTCAAATCATTGGGATAAACAGAGCTAATATTGATAATATCCGCCCCATTATCTACTGCCCATCTGATCCCAGCTGCCATCAGGTATCCTGTCCAACGCGAAGTTGGGACATTTTTCATAGAATCACCTTCATAAAATTTAATGATCATCAGTTCTGCATCAGGCGCGATCTGATAGATCATAGTAGCTACTGCTGTCCCGTGGCCTTCCCAATCAATAGAAAATCTGTCTTTATTCCAAACAGGCATTGCCCCATTTAGAAAATTCTTATATTGTTTAATCCTGGCTCTTGTTTCTTTGATCGATGGATCGATTCCTGTGTCAATTATGGCTAATCTGACACCCTTTCCCCGGGATATTCTGTGAATCTTATTTATTTCCAGAGTCTTTATGGCCCACTGCTGTTTAAATATACTTCCCATCGGCCTTAAAAACCTGCGGAACTGAGGAATTATTTTCCGTGAATAATACCCGGTGGAATATAAAACAAGTTGTAAAGAAGACAGATCCGGGACCGAGCTTTTAATGGAAATGGATTGAATCAATTCTACAGCCATACGGCCTGCTACTCCTTTAAAAATTGAACTGAATCTATCTTCATCTTCCATCCCCCATTCATTGAGCCAGTAATAAAAATTCATCAGATGTTCATACAGGCCGGGAATCTTTTTTTCAGCATGAGTCAGTAGATCCATATCATCTTCATTCAGAGGAGCGTTCCGGGATCTTTCAGCTAAAAATCTGTAGAACACCTCTTTCCCCTCTTTATAAACCTGCTTAAAAGTTTTTTTATCTACGGATGAATAAAGCGAAACAGCAAGGATATAAAGGATAAGCAAGGATATAAAAAAATGTAAGGATATTCTCTTTTTCAATTTACAGTTTAAATATAAGCAATTTTAATGCCAATCTTGAGGATTAAAAGATAACTTATTGAATTATAAATGCTTATCGCAGATAAGCAAGGTTTTTATTGTGCTATTAGCTTTTACATTCGTAAATTTTTTTTACAAATAAATAACACCAAAACGCATAGTGTTTTGCTTGAATGTGAAGACCAGGATCCTGAATTTGAACTACTTAGGAATACTGTCCAAATCTTATTTGTCTGGCGATTTTTGCCCCCCTTTGGCGCCCTGCAGCTTGCTTATCAGGAAGGGAGCACTAGATATACAGATGAGGAAGGTCA
>CBFDDY010000366.1:0-2324 GCA_965603705.1 uncultured bacterium
CCCAGCAGAATAAGGGCTGTGGCAAATAGGCAGGATACAAAAAAATGCACTTGCAGCCCATACTGGCTGTAAAGCAGCATAAAACTAACCGGAGTCAATATTTCGACCAGTAAATAGGAAAAAGGGATTTTAGCTCTGCAAAAGCGGCATTTTCCCCGGAGTAACAAATAAGAGATCACCGGAATGTTATGATAAAACTTTATTCTCTTTCCACACTGGGGGCAGGAAGAGGGAGGGCTGACAAGGCTCATTTTCCGGGGGATTCTGTAGATGACGACATTGAGAAAGCTTCCCCAGGCCATTCCAAAAGCAATAATGATTATCTTTTCCACCATAGCTCCGATTTTACCTCTCCTATTTCCGGGTCATATTTATACTCATTCCCATCCAGGTCCCTGGGTATTTCCGCCAGGAATCCTGATGCTGCCAGTTCTATGAGTTCTTCAGGATAATGCCCGAATTGTTCTTTATATTTATTAAGCCCTTCATTTATTGATTCTAGGTCAATACTTGCTTGGGTCCGGTAGATGTGATTGGCTGCAATTTTTCTCACCCGATCATCACCTTCTGCTTCCGCCTTTTGGTATACTTCCACCCAGTTTCTCATTGCGGTTTTATAATCAGTTTGTTCAAAGGCGGCATTAGCGTACAGGCGCTTAGCCATGGCCGGGGACCCTTCGATCTCCATAGTTTTTTTAAAATATTTTTGAGCTATTTTATAGTCCTTTAATAACATCTGGGCGTAATGGCCGGCCTGAAAGGGAAAGATCCATTCGCCCGGATTTTTTCCCAGGCCCCTGTTTAGGATCTTTTCACAAGTTTCAAAATCTCTGGCGTCATAGACTGCAAAGATGGCTCCTATCTGGTAGGGGTCGAAATAGCGGGGATCAAGCTCGGCGATGATGGAAAAAACATGGTCAAGATAGTCAAAGCGGTTGGGTATTTTTTGGTCGCTAAAGTACTGGATCGACCAGACGTAGATCAGGTCTGCCATTAAAGATGAATAGCCGAAGGTGGCATACTTTAAAAATTTCCCCGAAGGGATATAAATAAAAGACGACCCTGGAACGGTTTTACGGAGAATGTTATCAAGTTTTATTTTTAATCCCATAAAAGCGGCACAGCTTAAAATAAGGAAGATAACGAGAAATTTTTTTTTCATTGATATCAGGCAAAATCTCTTTTCCGGAAAACCAGCATTGCAGCTGTCAGGACAAAGAGGGTATACATGATTCCATAAATTGTCGAATAAAGAAATACTTGCGGCGGCACAGGCAGGTGGTGGACGATCTCTGTTTTAAAGTTGAAATTTTCAAGATCAGGGATAAGGGTATAAAAAACTTGAGCTATAGTTTTTCCAAATCCAGGCTTTATCTTATTTATTAACGTTTCAAGGCCCCAGGAAAGATGTCCGATAAGATAGAAGGATAAAGAGAATACCGAACTTAAAATGGGAGAGGAGATACAGGAGAAAAACATGGCTACTGCGGTTATAAGGCAGAGTTCCAGAAAAATAAAGGTCAGGGCAGCAAACATTCCCCATTCTATGCGGCCGGAGTGAAGGAGGACAATTACAATAAAGATCAGGCTCATTAAAAAAAGCATGACCAGCAGAGTCAGAATAAGCCCGAAAAATTTTCCCAACAGAAATTGATAGCGATGGATCGGTTTTGATAGCAGAGTGTAGATGGTTTTTTTGTCGATCTCCTTAAAGACGAGGCTTGTGCCCATTAATATCGCCATTAGCGCCCCAAAGAAAGAGAGAGAAGCCAGGCCTACATCCATTATGATCTTAACCCTGTCTCCTACAGCAAGAATAGCCAGCAGGCGGGAAAATATAAGGCTTACAACCGCAAAAAAGAGCAGTAGATAGAGTATCCTGTCACGGATAGCTTCCTTGAATGTATTAAGGGCAATAGCAGTTATTTTCATGCTTGCTTCACCGTTCCCACGAATAGATCCTCCAGGCTTTCGGTCCTGGGAACCAGAGAATGGATTTTAGCTTTTTTTCTATGGGCAAGTTCCAGGATCTTTTCAACCTTTTTTTCATCTGTGATTTTAACCAGAGTCCTTCCTCCAGAGGATGACACACATTCTCCATACCTATTCAGTTCTTCTTCTTTTATTCCGGAGATTGTGGTTTCTGTAAACAGTATTTTTTGGGAGATAAGGTCAGGGAGCCTTCCCTGGTTTATTATTTGTCCGCTGACAATAATAGCCACCCGGTCGCAGACCATTTCAATGTCCTGCAGAATATGGGATGAGAGGAATACAGTTTTCCCTTCTTCCTTAAGCCTGACAATAATATCACGGATTTCTTTTCT
>CBFDDY010000367.1:0-2320 GCA_965603705.1 uncultured bacterium
TCGGACCATGCTAACTTATAGATATCATGGAAGATACTCCATAATAAGGACTGATATTTTGCTTTAAAAGCTCCTTTTTAGGCCCAAAAAGCAATTTAAGACGAAAACTACAAAAATAATATCTGATGATCTGTTTAAACACTTCATGCGGTCCGCAGTTTGTACCTTCTTACTTTACACCTTTAATCGGGTTGAGCAGCTTCTTGCGGGTTTCTTGTTGACAGTAGATGTTTTTTCTATGTATTATTATTGATGCAGCTTGGAGGGTGGAAGTTTGATGAAATTGGGATGAGATTGTCATAAACAAAAAAATGGATTCCTATTAAAAAACTGCCGGATGAAGTCCAGTCAGCACAAAGGAAATAAGTGGGGGAGGATAAGATGAAAAGTGATGATACAACCAAAGAACAACTCTTAAAAGAGATAGCTCTTTTAAAAGCTAAAATTACCGGGTTGGAAAAATCTGAGATCGACCATAAGCAGACGGAGGAGGCACTGCAGGAGAGCGAGGAACGATTTAGAGCACAATACAATGGAAGTCCTACTCCCAGCTTCACATGGAGGGCAATAGGTGAAGATTTCGTGTTAGTTGACTATAACAATGAAGCAATTGCGACGATAAATGGGCAATCCTATAAATACTTAGGGAAAACTGCCAAGGAGATGTATAAAAATAGGCATGAGATTATTTATGATCTTCATCGATGCTTAACCGAAAAAACTATCATCAAAAACGAATTGATGTCCGAACATTTTATGCCCGGAAAATATATAATAACAACTTACGCGTTTGTTCCTCCGGATTTAGTCATGGTTCATATAACCGACATCACCGAGCTGAAGCGGGCGGAAGAACAACTAAAAAAATCGCTCAAAGAAAAAGAGGTGATGATCAAAGAAATCTATCACCGCGTAAAAAATAATTTAGCAGTGGTATCCGGATTGTTGAATATACAAGCCGCTAATATTAAAGATAAAAAGGCAAAAGCTGCATTCCAGGCAACCAGAGATAGAATTTTTTCTTTGTCAGCGGTTCATTCCCAGCTCTACCATTCAGAAAATTATTCCTATGTTGATTATAAAGAATATATTAAAAAACTGGTCAATAATATTTTTTACTCATCCCAGATATCCGGACAGGTAAAACTTCATCTGGATTTGGCTGCCATTACCCTGCCTATTGATAAAGCGATACCATGCGGATTATTGGTAAATGAGCTAGTGACCAATGCGCTAAAACACGCTTTTCCGGAGAAGCGAAAAGGCAACCTTTGGATCACAACTCATTCTTTGGAAGATAAAAATTGTGAAATAATTGTTAAAGATGACGGCATTGGAATTCCAGAAAGTTTTAATATCGAAAAAACGGAAACTTTAGGATTAAAATTGATTGAACTTTTGACCAAACAAATTGAGGGAACATTAGAAATAGAATCAAAGAAAGGCACAGAATTCAGAATCAGGTTGAGTACGGAGTCGAGGCAAGTAATTCGATAGGGTAAAATGGGGTCGGACCATGCTAACTTATAGATATCATGAGAGATACCCCATAATAAAGACTGATATTTTGCCTTTAAAGCTCCTTTTTGGGCCCCAAAAAGCACTTTAAGACGAAATATAATACATAAATAACATCTGATGATCTGCTTAAACGCCCGTTTTTGCCAAACATTTAATGCGGTCAGGCCCTAAAGGAGACATATAGGACACTTATTTGACATTGCTGTTCCTTTATGTTCCCTTGCTTGGTCAGCAAAAGGATATAAAGGAATAGGAGGTGTCATAAGGAATTATCTTTGAAATTATCTTTGAAGATATCTCTTAATCTCCTCATGAGTCCCGGCCAACACAAATTCGACATGATCGGATCTCCATCGAAATAGAATCCTCAGCTCGGAAGGGAGCGACTTAACAGACCTATCGAAAGAAGATTTAAATTCATATTTCATAAGGATTTGATATGCTTTTTTGCAGCCCCGGAAGTTTTATAGATTTTTCCTTTTTCAGCGACAAGTTTTTCAATCCTCCTCCATTCTTTTGCTGTATAAACTGGCTTCTCTATTATCTCGCATGGAGATAGGATGACACCCATGTCAGTGACTTTGAACATCACTGTCGCCCCAGGCTCCAGCTTGAGGATTTCCCTTATAGTCGCGGGAATTGTCACTTGGCCTTTTGATGTCACTTTTGCTGTATCTGTGTAGTTCATGCAATCTCCTTGATTCCTTGTATTCTTACATCCTTACTATATTAGTATAAATATTATAGGAGGGTGTGTCAAGATTAAAATCTCAATCCTTTAATTTTGGAAAGCCTGGTA
>CBFDDY010000368.1:0-2315 GCA_965603705.1 uncultured bacterium
ATCTCATTCTTACCTCCGTTTTTTTTGGTTTTTTTTTAGGTTATATTAATAAAGAAGAAATACAAAGCGAAAAAGTTCATTGTAAGCATCCGGAAAGTGGGGTTCTACCCTAAAATATAAGACTGGACCTATTTACATATTAATATTTCTGCCAATAGTTTGGGATTGCTTTTAATCACAAGCTTTAAAAATTTTGTCAGTGTCATTTTTTCAGATGAGGCTTTTCTGGCCAGGCCATTTATACGACATAGTTCTTTATCGTTCATCTTCAGTACATTGTTTTTTATCTTATAATTGATTTTCTGTTTATTTCCAATTTCCTTCTTCCAGAGCCGAGAATATTTGGAAAGATATTTCTTGTTATATTTTTTTACTTGGATGGCTTTGCCGGCAACCTCTCCGGCATTTACCCCTGAGATCGCTGCATGCCTAATACCAGCTGTTGTAATAGGGTCGGTGAGTCTGGCAGCATCTCCCACTATCAATAAATTATCCGCCACTAATTCTTTTAGCTGCTGAGCCACAGGAATCCCTCCGGTGACCAAGCCAACAGGCTTTCCCTCAGGCAGATGTTTCTTTATAAAGATATCCAGATAATGCTTTGCTGTGTTTCCGCAGGAACGGGAGGCAAGGATTCCTGCTCCCACATTCGCGCGCGTTGATGTTTTTGGAAATACCCAGATATAGCCTCCAGGCGCTAGAGAATTTCCGAAATAGAAGAGACAATGCTGAGGATGCTTGATTTTCAGATTGGTCAAATCATATTGTGCTGCTGATATCAGATCATTTAGTGATAATGTCGTTTTAATTCCTGCCCAGCGTGCTACCTGTGATTCAACGCCATCTGCAGCAATGACTATGTTCGCTTTTATTTTTTTATGAAGTCCATTATGAGTTATCCAGAGTTCCCAGCCAGTTTCTATTCGCTTCATTCCGGTTACATCTGCTAATGTATAGATTTCCGCGCCGGCTTTCCCAGCTTGTTCTACAATATAAGCATCAAAAAATTTCCGCTCTAAGATCACGCTTTTATCTCCCAGTTTAATAAGAGTACTCTGAAAATCAGGTGAAATATACTCTTCTGCGATTATTCGATTTGCGATAAGTTTTTCTGTAAGTGGAAAATAACGCTCAAAAACGTCAAGGGTGGCCATCTCTCCGCAGCGGACGGGAATTCCGATTTCCCGGTCACGTTCCAATAATATAGTCAGAGCACCCATTCCGGCAGCTTTCCAGGCAGCCATTCCGCCTGCCGGACCCCCTCCAATAACGGCAATCTCATATTGTTTTTTCATTTTGGATAACTTCCAGAGCCCCGACAGGGCATGCCTGGATACAGTTTAGATCATAAATGCAGTTTTCCTCTAAATAGACAAGCCCTTTTCCATTTAGAATTAAAGCATTCCCGGGACAGACCGAAACACATGATCCACAACAATCACATGCAAGATGGTTTATAATAATCATTTTCCCTTCCTTATTCGATTCTCTATTAACAATTTAGGCTGATTCAGTATTAAAGTTGTTATGAAATTGTTAAGATTTTGTAAAAAGTTTGTTAGGAGTGTGCCCCAAACAGAGATTCAGAGATAGCATCGATAAGACGAAAACTGCAAAAATAATATCGACCATCTGATGATCTGCTTAAACATTTCGGCTGGTCCGCTCTAATAAATGGGGACATGATACCTATTTCCTATTTTTTTAAATTTTATTCAAGGCAGGAAAAGGTTCTTTACATAGATGGATTCTCGCCTTCGTGGGAATGGCAATAAACGGGAAATAGGCACCATACTTCTGTCATTCCTGCGAAGGCGGGAATCCGGTATTTTAAAAGAAGTATGCCCAAAATAAATAGGAAATAGGTATCATGTCCCTATTTATTTATGATTTGACTATTTTATGTAGAATCATATATTCTAATGCCAAAGGGACTTGAGCAATGAAATGTCCAAAGTGTAAAGCTGACAATCCAGATACGCAAAGCTTCTGTGGTGAATGCGGGACACAGCTGCCAGTATCTGAGGAGATACCTGTCCCCACCAAGACCTTAGAAGCGCCAAAGGAAGAATTAACTACAGGCTCTACATTTGCTGGACGATACCAAATTATTGAAGAGCTTGGTAAGGGTGGAATGGGGAAAGTCTATAAGGCCAACGACACCGACATAAAAGAAAAAGTTGCCATCAAACTTATAAAATCAGAGATCTCCACTGATAAAAAGACAATAGGGCGCTTTCAGAACGAGTTAAAATTTACCCGGAAGATCAGGCATAAGAATGTTTGCCAGATGTATGACCTCAACAGAGAGGAAG
>CBFDDY010000369.1:0-2302 GCA_965603705.1 uncultured bacterium
GTCTCTATTGGGACGGCCTTCAGACACATGATTCCTTCTCTGTTAAGCTGGAAATTCCAGCAGGCTATGCCCTGGCCATTAGCGGCAGGTTAAACGAAAATACTGGACGCTATATAATTGATAGAGCAAAATCCTTTGGCATATACCTGGGAAAAGATCAAAACAGCGAATCCTGTAAAATTGATGATATTCTTATTACTACCTTATTTTCAGATAAAGGAGCCAAAGCAGCAAAAGTTTGTTTAGAAACAGCTCTAAACTGTATTAAATTTTATAAAGACTGGCTCGGATTTTATCCTTATAAATTTTTATATATTATCCCTGGCGGAAAAGGACGTTGGGGAGGTTATCCTTTTTCTACAGGTATAGTTGTCATCCATGGAGAAGAAACCTATAAAAAGGGTGAGCCGCTTACTCACTGGCAGAGGATAACAGCCCATGAGATAGGTCATCAATACTGGGGAGAATGGGTGCTTGATCCTGACAGCCCGGCCTGGGTTTGGATAGGAATGGGAATCTTTGCAGATACAGAATACATACTTACCCACAAAATCGATCCGCAGCGCCGCCAGGGCTGGATGAGCAATTACATTAAAGGAATATCTAATTATTACAACACAACCGTCGACATCCCTCCGGCAAGCCTTGCAAAAATTATATATGACCACAATAATACTGTTATCCACAGCAAGGGCTTCAGCATTATTAGCGCCTTAGATTCTGTCCTGGGACGAGAGATTTTTGAGAAGATCTATAAAAATTGTCTAAAGACTTACGGCAGTAAACACTTAGGATGGAAGGAGCTGCAAAGATTCTACGAAAAAGAAAGCGGCCTTAACATGAGTTGGTTCTTTGAGCAATGGGTACGCTCAAACAAATACCTCTGTTATCAGATAGAGTCTCAGGAATGCAAACCTGAAGGCAAGGGATACCTGTCAACTATCAAAGTGAAACGATACGGTTCAATGATGATGCCTGTACCGGTCAAGGCGGTCTTTATGGATGGTTCGGAGCAAACAAAACAGACCGATCGCAACCTGGAAACAAGTACTCTGGCCTTTAAAAGCAAAACCAGGTTGAAGGAAACAGTCCTTAATCCTGAGCACAAACTTGCTATGCTGGATAAGCCTCTTTCAGAAATATCCGAAGAGGCAGCAGAAATGCTGTCCCTGGGATGGAATTATGAAGACAGCCTAAATATTTATGAAAAGTTAAAAGAAGAAAACATTACAAACAGCAACCTTTTGTACCGCTTAGGTATGGGATTGTATGAGTATGATCACTACTCGGAAGCCTTTAATTGTTTCCAGAAAATTTCTACACTTCAGCTTGATGAAGAAACAAAATTCGCATCATTTGCCTGGCAGGGGCTGCTTAAAGACCTTCTGGGAGATAGAAAAGAAGCTCTCAAATATTACCAGGAGGCACTTGTTCACGATACCGGGGAATCAATGGGCCACAGCTCGCTGGGAATAAATATGAACCGGCAATGGATCGAGGAAAGGCTGAAGACACCCTTTTCCAGGAAGAAAAAATAGTATCTTTATATTGGCTACCTTAATATTTCGACTTCTTCTATAGTTTTAGGGACAGGTTTTCCCAGGAGTTTGTATCCCCCGGAAGTAATAAGAAAGTCTTCTTCATTCCGCAGTCCTCCAAAATCTTTATAGGTTTCAACTTTGTCGTAATTAATGAACTGGGTTAATTTTTTTTCAGCTTTCCACATATCGATAAGTTCGGGAATGAAGTATATCCCCGGCTCTATGGTAAGCACATACCCGGGTTTAAGTTCGCGGGCAAGCCGAAGTGATTTTAACCCAAATTGGGTGCTTTTGTTTTCTCCCTCATATCCTACATATGCTTCCCCCAGGTTTTCCATATCATGCACATCAAGGCCCATCATGTGCCCTGTCCCACATTGAAAAAATAAAGCATGGGCTCCGGCCGCAACTGCTTCGTCTACATCCCCGTACATAAATCCCATATCTTTCATTCCGGAGGCAATGGTCTTACAGGCCAGAAGGTGAATATCTTTAAATTTTACACCTGGTTTAAGAGCTGCCACGGCCGCTTCATGAGCAGCCAAAGCTATATTATAAATCTCTTTTTGCCGGCTGGAAAACTTTTTCCCGACCGGAAATGTGCTGGAAAGGTCACCTGCATAACCCATAGCAGTCTCAGCTCCTGCATCAAGCAGGAACATATCGCCCTCTTTTATAGTATTACCATGATAATGATTATGCAGGGTTTCCCCATGTATAGTGGCAATGACAGGGAAGGATATCTGCCCGCCGGAAGCAAG
>CBFDDY010000370.1:0-2276 GCA_965603705.1 uncultured bacterium
ACTAACCTGCATAATTCATAAAAACTGCCGATAACCTAACATAACTTCTTATATAATATCTATCCCTGAAAAGTCTGAAAGGTTAGGACAATACATAGGCCTGTCGGTTCGTTGATATAGGCCCGGATAGATCCTCCATGGTCTTCGATAATCTTTTTTGCAATAGGCAGGCCCAGGCCAGTCCCGCTATCTTTAGAAGAAAAATATGGTTCGAAAATCCTGGTCAGCATTTCTGGTTCAATGCCGGAGCCGGTATCTGTTATTGTGAGTTCAATTTTACCTGATAAGGATTTGGCTAATATTTTGATTTTTCCCTGCCCTGTGATTGATTCGATTGCATTGGTCAGGATATTCCTTAGAATGATTTTAATTTTGTCTTTATCCCCCCAAAAAATAAAATCTTTTCCTGAAAAAGATTCGGTTATTTCAATTCTTTCCGCCAGAGTATTCTGGTAGGGGCTGATAGTTTCCTTAATTATTGCCTTGAGGTCTACCTTCTTTTTCTGCAGGGAAACTTCTTTAGAAGTTTCCAGAAACTGCTGTGCTATTTTTCTCAAGTTTTCTACTTCCTTGACTATGTAGGAGGTTGATTCTTTTAGAGCGCCTTCGAAATTATCAGGTTTGTCGCTGTAAATGCGCAGGAGATGTTCGGCGGACAATTGAATAGGCGTTAGAGGATTCTTAATTTCATGAGCGACTTTCCGGGCCATTTCAGCCCAAGCGACCTTTTTACTTAGATCAGCCACTTCCTGTTGATGTTTTTTCAGGCTTTTAACCATAGTGTTAAACCCGTTGATCAGAGTCTTCATCTCATCCTTATGCTTATGAGGAATTGAGATTTCAAGGTTTCCCAGGCTGACCTCTTTTGTGCCGGTCAGTAATTTTTTTATCGGTGTAATGATCATGCCTCCTATACCGCGTGCTAAGAGCAGCACAACTGCCACAAAAATAAAGGAGATAAAGAAAAGAAATTCAAGCAATTCGGTTGAAGTTTTAGTGATTTCCTGCTGCTCCTGGGGAAAAGGAAGAGATATCAACAGAATTGATTCCTGGAATGAGTAGGGGATAGTAAGGGTATGGAAAGAATAATCTCCGATCGTTTGGGTTTGCATGTAGAAAGGATTGTTTTCGAATTGTATTTTATAATAAATTTCACCATCGATAAGCTCAGGAAGAAGCCCGGAATCAAAAAATTCCCGGCGGCTTGATGAGATTAGTTTGCCGTCAACATACAAATTTACGTCATTGGATATGGTCGTGCTTATCCAAAGGACCATATTATCAGGAGGAATAGTCAAAGAGACTCTTTCCTCCTGTTGAAGTAAAATAAATTCTTCCATGACCCGGAGAGCAAAATTTGCTTGAGCTTCTGCTTCTTTAGAAATATTCTGGGTAAAAATATTTGCAAAGAAGCTGCGAGTTGAAAAAGTAAAAATAAAAAGTGGTATTAAGGCAACAATTGTAAATGCGATGTAAACCCGATTTGAGAATGACCAAAAAGGATTTTTCCATTTTTTTCGGCTGGAGATAAGTGAGAACAGAAGGAAACCGGCGATAATAAAGATAAGATACAGAGAAATGAGCTTTAGATATTCAACTAAGTAGGTGAGGATACTTTTTATGGGAATAAATAGGGCATAGATCTTGTCACTATTCTTAAAATACAGACACTTGAACTTATTGTCTTTATCTGAGAAATTCGACCATATTGATTCTTTTGAATCTTTGATCTTTTGGAGAAGAGCAGGCGGAATCCCTGATGATATTTTATTGGGATTATATGCCGGTTTTCCCTGCATATTAAAAACAACGAATCCAAGATCAAGCTGATTAAGCGAGGGGAAAGAAGTGATTTTCACAAGCTCAAAGTAAGGATTAGCTATATGTAGAAACGGGAGTGTTTCATAATCAAAGGCGAGGTGGAGGATAGTTCTCCCTTGATATTTGCCTGCTTTAAACCAGTCTTTGTAAGCAGAAAGGAAATCTTTATCTTTGACCAAGTAGGACAAATTTTGTTCAAGCATAACCCAGGTTGGGCTTATAGGGAGATCAAGGTGAGACTGGTAAGGTTCCGGGATATTAAGAGAAAAACTGGAAAGCGATTTTCCATTCGGATCAATAATTTCCAAGCTTGAATACCAGTTAAATTTTGCCAGAATAGTTTTATTCCAAAGAGAGTTTGCCAGGTCAGAGGGTTGAGAGTTGGCAAAAAGTGAAATTATTTCATCATTTCTTTTGTCAATTTCTAAAATTGTCTGCTGGATAAGAAAATAATC
>CBFDDY010000371.1:0-2268 GCA_965603705.1 uncultured bacterium
TGAATGAAAAGGTAGGCCACATTGAAATGCAAGAAATAAAAAAAGCCCTCAACAAGGCTGGCGGAGTAAAAAGCAAGGCTGCCCGAGTTCTGGGTATCACAGAGCGTATCCTGAGCTATAAGATGAAGCATTACGGGATTCCTTCATAATTCTTTGCATTCGGAGGACATCATACGTATCTCTTCTTTTTTGGCCCTGGCTTTTTTTTCTTTGTATATTAATTAAGTATGATGTCCCCCGAATACAGGTAAAAATATAATTAGCGGGGTTTCAGTCCGCGAATTGTCCTTGACAAGTTTGGCTTTATACGCCAAAATTTTTCGTTATGGTAAAAAGGGAGAATAGCCCTATTAAATCCTTCATCCGCCAGGATATGATGCCTTCTGTCTGGTGTCCCGGCTGCGGGATCGGGGTGGTGGTCAATACTTTTTTACAGACAGTCCAACGCTTGAAATTCACAGAAGGTGATATTTGTCTGGTTTCTTCCGGAATAAGCTGCACCGGTAAGATCGCTGATTATCTTACATTTAAAAGGATTGATGCGGCTAAGAAGGATGTGTTCAAAGCTGCCCTTGATTTTAAGCGGAAAAACAAAGATCTTAAGGTTGTAGTCTTTGCCAACGATAATGACCTGCTCGCATCTGGCGCTGATGGGCTGATCGCCCTGTGCCGTACCGGAGCAGATGTTGTGGTTATGTATATTAACAGTTATATCTATCAGCTTTTCGCAGAGCACAGGAAATTTGACGCAGCCCCTTTTATCAGATACACCAAAGTGAGCGCGTTGGAGTCTCCCTTTAATCTCCCTCACCTTGCAGCAGAACACGGAGCTTCCTATGTGGCCAGATGGACACCTCTTCACTGCCGCCGGCTCTCGTTTTCCATAAAAGAAGCATTCTCTCATAAAGGAGTAGCTTTTATAGAGGTCATTTCCCCATGCCTTATGTATTTTTCCTCCGAACAAGGGCCGGGTATTACTCTGGATAGGATGGGATTGTATCTGAGCCATGCCGTGATCAAGAAGAATGAGCCTTTTGAAAACCTTGATACCAGGAATAAAAAAGAGATTATAGTAGGCAGGTTTTTAAACAGATAATCATGGCAGAACTATACAACAAAGAAAAGGGGGGAAACCTCCATCCCTCTGATTCCTTTCTGCATCCTGAAATATTTCCCACTGTCTGGTGTCCCGGCTGCGGAATAGGCACTGCTGCCTATACTCTATTTGAGGCCATTAAAGAAGCAGACATCTTAAAAAAAGACATGCAGATTGTCTCTGGGATCGGCTGCACCGGAAAGATTGCTGAGAGCGTGCGATTTAAATCCTATTCTATAACCAATGGTAAAGTGGTTGATTTTGCAATCCAGCTGAAACACAAAAATCCGGGGCTAAAAGTCTGTGTTTTTATAAATAATGCTGACATTCTTTTATCCGGAGCGGAACAACTCATAGAAGCCGGAAAAAAGAGTGAAAATCTAATCATAATTTTCATAAATAATTTCATCTATGCTTTAAGTAAGGATGAGGCTTTTCCCTTGACCCCATTTATGCGCAAGTCGGCCGGCAGCAAGTTTGAACTGCCTTTTAACATCCCGGGTATGGCAATATACAGTGGGGCCGATTTTGTTGCCCGGTGGACACCTATGCAGGCAGGCTGGATGAAGGATTCTTTTATAGAAGCATTCTCTTTGGCTGGGCTGGCCGTTATTGAGGTGATCTCCCCTTGCCTTATATATGAGGCCAATTCCGGCAGGATCCTTGACGCAGTCGACCGGATAAAGTTTTATAATGACAATTCAGAGATAAATTTCTGGGCAAAGGGAAAAAACCTTGACATCAGGCTCCAGAAAAAGATCATTACAGGAAAATTCAAAATACCGGAGGATATCGATTAAAGCACAAAACAAAAAAGCCCAGGTCTTTATACTTAAAGAACGCTGCAAGGGCTGTGCAATATGTGTAGAAGTCTGTCAGGCAGAGGTGCTCGAACTATCCGAGGAAAAGAATATTCACGGCTACCTTATCCCCCTGGTAATCCACCCTGAGGCCTGCCTAAACTGCGGTCTTTGTGAAATGTTCTGTCCTGATTTTGCTATCTGGGCAACAATAGAAACCGAAGAGGTGGGGCTGTGAACCACATCATTGTCCGGAAAAAAAACCTCAGCAAAGAAAACTTTCTTATAGAAGTCAAAGCTCCTCATGTGGCAGAAAGATTCCAGCCGGGGCAATTTGTGATAATACGAATAAATGAAACCGGAGAGAGGATC
>CBFDDY010000372.1:0-2253 GCA_965603705.1 uncultured bacterium
CGGCTTGTCAGGGGAAAAACCTGTCCATAAAGTTTATCTTGATGGCTATTGGATAAGCAAGTATCCGGTCACGAAAGGGCAGTTTGAAAAGTTTGTAGAAGATGCAGATTATGTGACCGATGCTGAAAAGGGGCAGGGTTCCTGGCAGTACTGGAAAGGGGAGTGGATCGTCAGGCTGGATGGGAACTGGAAGAACACTTATTTTGAGCAGGGAAAGGACCATCCCGTAGTCAGTATAAGCTGGAATGATGCCATGGCTTACTGTAGATGGCTTTCTGAAAAAACCGGAATGGACTTTACCTTGCCTTATGCAGCCCAGTGGGAAAAAGGGGCCCGTGGTACGGACGAGCGCTGCTATCCCTGGGGAAATGAGAAGCCTGACGGGACCAGAGCCAATTATGCTGATATTAACTTCTGGAAAAAATATGATAATTCCCGGCCGGCAGATAAGAATATCGACGATGGCTATACCGAGACTTCACCTGTGGGAAGCTTTCCAGCTGGAGCCTCTCCTTATGGGCTGCTGGATATGGCGGGAAATGTGTGGGAATGGTGTTATGATATCTTTCAGGATGACTATTATTCCATCTCTGCATACCGGAATCCTTTCGGTCCGCTTGATCCAGGCAAAAAAGACCAGGACCGGGTGAACCGGGGAGGCGGGAGTTGGACCGACCGCTCCGGCCATATAACACCTGAAGGAGGCCATAACCTGCGTTCAGCAGCCCGCACCGGTGACGAACAGAACAGCAGTGATGACCACATGGGTTTTCGAGTAGCCATAGTTTCCACTCATCGTTAAATAGAACTACAAACTATAAGAGTTTTCGGGAGTTTCCTTCCATGCCTTTAACTGTTGAATATGCTGGGAAAGACCAAAGCTTCATACCCTGTGCCTCGCATCTGCAACAACCTCGACTCGTGAATAGTCCAGGTTAAGTGATGGGATTTTGCAGATGCGCAGAGATTGCTTTATGGGGCCTCTGCTTACCTGGTATATCAATTGTTTTAATCTCAACGATTTTAAAATATTTGGAAAAAAGATCGTTCAATTCCTCTTCAGAAGAGAAGTAGAGACGAGTACCAAGAGGAGTATCGCGATATTTTCCCTGACCGCCGAAAGCCCTGCTTTTTTCACTAAAGCAGACAGAAAGATAAATACCGCCGGGATTCAGTAATTTTTTAACATTTTTTATATACCGTACTCTGTTTTTTGGATATATGTGGTGTAACAATTCCCAATCATAGATAAAATCGAATTGATCCTTTAGAGAGGTTATATCTTCTGTTACATCCTCCTGGACAAACGTACAGCTCAGCTTTTTTTTCTGGGAGAGATCTCTGGCAATTTTCAAGGCAGATTCTGAAAAATCGGCACCTACGGAAGTAAAACCCTTGGAAGCGAGGTACATTATATAGTTACCAGTACCACATCCCAACTCCAGGATTTTATCCGGTTGACTTAGGTGATCCTCAAAAAATGTTTTTAAATATGCTGGCGGAGATTCAGAGTGCCAGGGTATTTTTTCGAGCGGGGTGGAGCTGTATATCTTTTCCATAATTTTTTTAGCCATTGCCTGGTCTCTGTTCATTTCATTCTCCATCTACCCCTGAATTTTCGTATTGCCTTTCATTGGGTTTACTTTTTATGGATATTTGTTTTGAAATAAACAATTGATTAAAAGATTGTTTTTGCCGCCTCAGGCAGAGGCTTGATCTTTCCGGCTTTATAATCATAACAGACCATGCCGGTCTCAGTCAGCGCGATACTCTGGCTGTCTGCAGGGCGGCTTATCCGGTAAAAAAGGCGAAATCCGCTGCGAGTCGGTTCGCCGGCTGCTACCTCGATCTTTAAAGTATCCCCTGCATATACCTCGCTTTGAAACATAAGGGCTGCATCAGCCATAATAAGAGAAACACCGCCGCAGTCTATCTCAGTAAAATCAAAATCTGCCAGAAAAGCTACACGTGCCTCATGAACAAGAGCCAGGAGTTTATCATTTCCCAGGTGGCCTCCGTAGTTTAAGTCAGTAATCCGGACGATGACCTCTGTGCTGAATGGATATGAATCTAAAGGTTTAAGTTTTATACGGGGCATAGCCTATATCCTCTCTTTTGTTGTCTCGATTATATGATAAAATCAGATTAATTATTCTTCTTGAATTATCTTCAGCATTGCAGGAGCAGCTTTGTTATGAGCCCAGCACAAACTCCACTGCCTCATTTACCGTTCCTTGAAAAGATTTGAAGGTG
>CBFDDY010000373.1:0-2248 GCA_965603705.1 uncultured bacterium
TTTTAAGCCAGTGAAAATGCGGGTCATTCGCTCCCCACTGAGAAGCCCCCAGAGAGCATATTACCAGAGTGTTCAATTCCATCGCCTCAGCTGCTGAAAGCACAGCAATGATAAGCGCCGGAAAAGAGCTGGAAGCTCCCACTGCGATCGTATCCCCCCTTTTTACTCCAGCTTTTTTAAGCAGCAGCACTACTAATCCCCCAAAATTAGGATTGGTGGTCGTACGTTTAGCCTCAAGCTGTCCGAGCGAGGTCGTTATTTCCGAATATTCTCGTCCTATAAGGCCGGTAAGATTAGGATCACTCTTAAAATCCAAGCCGGAACCGTTTCGTTTGCGACAGTCTGATACTGCTACCGATGCATGCGCCATCAAGCGGGAAGCAGCGACCATATCCTTTGTCAAAATATTTACATCCTTCAGGGGAGCAGTCCTGGCCAGAACATAAAAGACCAGGCTTAAGAGGAAAAGCCAAATATATAGCCGCGAATCCGCTTTATTTCTCCTCGCCGTACTATCCACTTTAAAACCTGCAAATAGAACATTTCAAAGGATCTTTCTCGTTTATCCATGTTTTCCACTCGTTATATCTGGGAAAATACATAAACATAAGAAACAAGGAGACAAAAAGCAAAATGTAAAAATCCTGGTTTAATCCGGCTAAAAGAAAGAGGACAAGACCCAGTATTGCCGGAATCTCAGCTAGGGCAAGAATCAATAGGGAAGTTTTAAAAAGATCGCCGGGCATATTTGTTTTTTCAGAAGAAAATATTTTCCTTAAAAGGAATCCTCTCAATATCCTGATAAGGATCACCTGAAAAACAGCAACCCCATAAAAAATATATCTTAAAAGCATGCTATTTTTTATCTCTACAAATCCGGAGAAAGGGGCCATCCGGGCTCTTATTATCTCTACAGCTACCAGATAAATGACCAATACAACCAGCATTGATGCTGCCATGACCACCGCAGTTTTAACAACCTTCTTTAAATCATTATTTTCCATGTTACTTGACCTAGACTATTCATAAAAAATGCCGATGTTTTTATTATTATTTTCTTTTCAATGATATGCAAGATTTTTTTAAGAATGATTATTGAAACTTTTTTCTTGTTTTTATTTTTTCTTTTTATCAAAGGACTTGTCAGGGTAAGGGGGAGCTTCCGGGACATCTACAGGATGCTTTCGTATCTCTTCTTTTAAAAAGGCAATGGCAGCTTCAAGCTGAGCATCTTTCCCTTTGAATGTCGCATGCGGCAAATTGTCAACTACTATATCGGGATCTACACCGTGCCCTTCGATCAACCATTCTCTCTCAGGTCCGTAAACGCCTGTCTGGGGAGCTCTTGCCAAGCCCCGGTCTGTAAGGCGGTTATTACTGCTCAACCAGATCTCCCCTCCCCAGGTCCGGGTGCCGATAACTTTACCCAGGCCCAGCCTCCGGAATCCCTCTGCAAAGGCTTCTCCATCTGAAGCAGTGTTTTCATCACAAAGAACCACCATGTGCCCTCTGAAGGCATAATTCATGTTCCAATAAGGATCACCAGTACGAGGTTTCCAAAAAAACCACGCTTTTCTAAGCAATTTTCCCAGGATAATACTGTCAATGTTTCCACCCCTGTTATGCCTGACGTCTACTATTAATCCCTTGCGTTTAAAAACAGGATAAAAGTTTCGGTACCATTCTGTGATATTACTGCCTCCCATAGCCCTAAGATGGACATACCCAATGTCGCCACTTCCTGCTTCCTCGACCTCTAAACGGCGCGTATATTCCCAGTCACTGTACCTGAGGCCTGCTTCATACCCGATAGGGATAACAACAGCACGGCTGATTTTTCCTGTTTCAGCAGATTTGATCTCGATAAGAACCTGGGTGCCTGCCTTGTTGCGCAGCAAAGCATTTGGATGCCGGACCGAAAGGGTGCTGCGGCCGTTGATACTTAAAAGGATGTCACCTTCCCGGATATTTAAATCCGGATCGGCCAGAGGGGAAAGCTCCTCTGGATAATCCGGGTCTGATTTATAAATATAGTCTATTCTATATCCGCCGGCTGTTTTATCCCGCTCAAGCTTAGCTCCCAAAGTAGCGACTCTGACCTGATCTTGCCCCTGCCTGAGATCACCGCCCCGGACACTGACATGAAGGGCTGATAGTTCTCCTACCAATTGTCCGATCAGGTCATTTAGTTCCCGGCGTGATGTAATCCGGTCTACCAGCGGGAGATATTTAGCAAGCACTACATCCC
>CBFDDY010000374.1:0-2231 GCA_965603705.1 uncultured bacterium
AAAACAATAACTTATTTTATCATCGGCACTTTTTACCCTCCGGGCGAGCCGATCTTGCCGCATCTTCTTTGTTGCAGCGGATTCGCGGTGAAATACCACAGCTTCATCCCCTGCGCCTCGTATATGCGGCAACCTCGACTTGTGAATAATCCAGGCAAGTTGACCTGATTCTTTTTACAGCTCTTTTGCCAAAAAATGTCTTCACTCATATTATCTAATATAACTTACAAAAAAGCCTTTGTTTAAAAGAAATGTAAATTTTTGTTGGATACCCTGGATTTAGATAACAGCATGCATCACCAAATCCATAATAGATTGAAAAAGAATCGACTTTTTCCTGATGAATCTGAGGGTACGGATTAAGCGACATTGAAGATTTAGCCTTCTGATGAGGTTTTTCGAGGGAACCCGGCAAAGCCGGGCTGGGAGCATGTCTGACCCACGGACGGGGGGAGTTGCGCAGCAGCCGAGAAAAACGAAGAAGAATGGCGTTAAAAATCTGAAGCGAGCGTATCCATACCTTCAGATTCAGCTTGCCCTATTTTGCCTGCTTGCAAAAAATTACAAATTCAGATAAAAAATAGGCATGCTTAAAAACGAATTAAATATATCAGCACCGGGAAGACTATGCCTGCTGGGAGAACATCAAGACTATTTCGGCCTGTCCATTATAGCTGCGGCCATAGATTTGAGGATTGTTATAAATGGAACAAGAAGCAGGGACCGCTTGTTTAAACTCGACCTTCCTGATATCAAAAAAAAGGACGAATTTTCACTGGATCTAGAACTTGGTTATAGTAATGAACGAGATTATTTAAAAAGTGCAGTAAATATTCTAAGACGGGAAGGCTTGGAATTTCCCTCAGGATGGGACTGTAAAATCAACGGGGCCATTCCTATTAACTCAGGGACAGCCAGTTCGTCGGCTCTGGTAGTAGCCTGGATAAAATTCCTTTTGGAAACTGCCGGAGACAAAAGAGCCTCCGATCCCAAGACAGTTGCAGAGCTTGCTTTCCAGGCAGAAGTAGCGGAATTTAAGGAGCCGGGAGGGAAGATGGACCATTATGCTTCCTCTCTGGGCGGTATTGTCTCTATTCATTTCGGAAATGATTTTAAAGTAAAAAAACTTAAAAATAGATTAAAAGAGTTTGTGCTGGCGGATTCTCTGATTAGAAAAGACACAACCGGAACCTTAGGGCTTATTAAAAGCAATGTTCTTAAAGGGCTCTCCCGAATTCAAGAACAATTCCCTAAATTTAACCTTCGCTCAATTCCTAAAGCACGGGAAAAAGAGGAAATAGAAAAAATTCCACCGGTGGAAAAAAGGCTGCTTAAAGGAACTTTGAAAACCAGGGATATAACTTCTGAAGGGGAAAAGCTTTTTGAAAAAGAATTTTTTGACCACCAATATTTCGGACAGCTTCTTAATCGTCAGCAGGAAGTAGTTAGAGATTATTTAAAAATATCCGCCCCCAAGATCGACCGGATGATAGAAGCTTCTCTGGAAAACGGAGCCATAGGCGCAAAAATCAATGGCTCAGGGGAAGGGGGGTGTATTCTGGCATATACTCCAAGTTGTGCTGATGAAGTAGCTGAAGCATTAAAAAAGCTGGATACAAAACCCCTTATAGTCCAGGTAGATAATGGGGTAAGAATCGATTGAGGAGTAAATAATGATCAATGCAACCCAAATCAGGAAAGGTATAGTAATACAAATTGAAGGAGAATTGTATAAAGTACTTGAGACAACCCATGTAACTCCCGGCAAAGGCCAGGCTCTAATGCAGACAAAACTACGAAAGCTCTATGACGGGAGCCTGCGCGACTATAGGTTTCGTTCCAAAGACCGGGTAAAGCAAGCATACCTTGAAACAGTAGAGATGGAATATCTCTACCAGGATGGCAAAGAATATATTTTCATGAATACAAAAACTTATGAACAGATAAAACTATCTGAAAAGGTCCTGGAAGATTCTGTCAATTATCTCATCCCTAATGTATTGTTTACAATTGAAATGTTCGAAAACAGGCCAGTATCAGTTAACCCTCCCATGACAATCAAATTAAAAGTAACTAAAACCGAACCTTTTCTTAAAGGGGCCACTCAAAGTGCTAGCAATAAACCCGCTACTCTGCAAACCGGCATCACTATAAATGTGCCACAATTTATAAAAAAAGACGATATTCTCCTTATCGATACAAGGGAAGATAAATACCTGGAACGCCTTAAA
>CBFDDY010000375.1:0-2218 GCA_965603705.1 uncultured bacterium
TTTTTGCTTCTCATCACAGCAGTATCTGACTTGTTATTTAAATAATCAATAGTATTTAGGAGAAATACTGCATTGGGTGAATTTCCAGCGTCATCCAGAACATTATCTTTTAATATTTCAGAAGTTCCTACTAAGAATATCTTTCCCGGCTGCCCTTTTTTGAGGATTCCTTTTACGCTTTTGATTTTGGATTCTTGTACTTCAGGTTTTTTTTCTTCCAAAGCAGTTATTTTGTCTTCTTCTTCGGTGTTTTGTTCTTCTGTTTCTGGTTCAGGTTTCTCAGGGAGAGGCTTATCGGTAAAATAGCTGGGGAATTTTCCTTCAACTATATAAGCCAGTGGAAATACTTTTCTTTCATCATCATTCATGGGCGGCCTTATCATCATCGGATTTAAGTTTATTCGTCCTGACATCTCCCATGCCCGGGATGATGATTTTATTAAATTAAAGCTTTTAAGATCATTCTGTTTCATTTTTTCCAAATTAATTTCTAAAGGTGAAATCTTTATCATTATCAATTCTTTTATATTACTCATGAAATCCAGCTTATGATTGATATTTTCATTTTTAATGAGCGGAGCAAAATATATGGGAGTCTCTCCACTGTTCTGATCCCGGTTGACGTAACAGCTTTCATCCAACACATATGATTTTTTTACTTCAGCTCCATAATGTTCCAGCAATTTTCCTAACCCAGTGTTAATTGGAAGGTAAGCCGGCTGCTGCATTTGATACATCTGCTGCTGTCTCTGAGGCTGTATTTCATTGAATGATTCCATAAATAGAGCTATTGATTTGCCCTTCATTAGGAATTGGTCGATCTGAAAAAGCTCCCAGTCCGAAAAGTTTTCTTTCGCCCCGGCAATAATGAGATTATCTATAGAATCTGGAATTTCTTCATCTTTGAGGTTTATCTGGGTGATACTGTAATTACTGCTTAGAAGATAATTAAATTTTGTCAAGGAACCTGCCTGTTGAGGCTGCATTGCTTGAAGCTGAGGGGGGAGGGAAGCGGAAAGGGGCAAAGTTCCATGAGAGGAAAGATAGCCTATTTCAGCATGGATATTAATTAGATTATCCACATTCCCTTCGATAAAAGCCTTGATCTCTTCCATTTCTATAATTTGGAATTGTTCCTGGAATCCCTGGCTGGTTAAATTAAGCTTCTGGGTTAATAGCCGTTTTTCAAATGATTTTTCTCCAGTTTCAATACCTAAGGCGATCATTCCTTTCCCTAAGGGAATAATCGTTCCATCTTCCTTTATAATTTCCGGCCACTGCAGACCAAAGCGTTGATAAGGAGCTAATTCATCCTCGCTGATTGTTTGGAAGGAAGGATCAATGGATACAAATTCAAGCTGGTTATATGTTTTTTGATTAACTTCATCTACTAGTTCTGCTACTTTGCTTTTTAGCTCTTTTAAGCCTTTTAAGCCTATTTCCGGGGCGACCTGTTCAAGAGATGATGATTGTATCAGCTTGACTTTTATCTTATCAGTCAAGCTCAATAGAGCTGAAATCTTATTATTCAATTTTTGGATAGTGCTGGTTATTTTATATTCAAGGCCATCAGTTGATGTAATGGAGGGAATATTTTCTACAATATCTCCATGAATAAATACCATTCCCATATATGCCCTCTGGACTTTGGCTTCGTCCTGATCGATAGTCTGGACATTTACCGGATATATGCCGTAATCTTGTGCTTTTTTGCGATTTTCTTCTGCACTCCCAGTAAGATCTCCTTCTTTAGCACTTACATCATAGAAGCGGTAGCTTATCATATTATTTGAGCGGATAGAGTATTCTTCGACCAGGTCATGCAGATACCGCTCAATATTGTTATAGGGAGCAGGGAGGTTTTTAGAGAAAAACACATTGATAGTCAAAGGTTCGTTTAAAGTAGACACGGCTTTTTTACTGGCATTTGATAAAGAATAAAGATTATTTGAAGTGAGGTCTATCCGGAAGAAAAGAGTGACTCCGACAAGATTCACCAAAACTATGATTATCAAGTAAAGAAAGAATTTATAATATTTTGATATATTTTTCTTTATATCCATTTTTTACTCCTTGTTATCTTTTTTCCTGCAGGATCAGTCCTGTGCCATATAAAGATAAAAATATAACTGAAAGAAAGTATAGTATGTCGCGTGAATCAATCATGCCTTTTGCTATATTCTGGAAGTGAAAATTTGCGCTTAAATATTGGAAAAAA
>CBFDDY010000376.1:0-2218 GCA_965603705.1 uncultured bacterium
TTCGCTAAAAAAAAGGTCGATAGGACCGATCTTTTCTCTTACTAGGTGAAATATTATTATTACTAAGATATTTACAGGGGCAACCATTAATAAAGCAGCCCGAAACGTTGTAGTCCTGGTCTGTTTGCCAAAGTATTTAGTTCCAAAGATAGCAGCTAAACTGCCGATAGTGCAGAATAGTATAATGTGAAAACTGGATTTTAATAGATATCCGACTATAATGCTGTTGATTATCATGAATATTAATGCGAAGAGAGTTCCTGACAGGAATGCTACAAGAAGTGTTCCCATCTGGAGAGGGAATAAATACATGTAGCTTCCTGTATGCGAAAAAAAAGACAACCTGGCATTCTGGCTAAGGAGGCCTGCCAAGAAGTTAAAAAACTTATATAAAATAAGGCTTATTGCCAAGAGGATTCCGGTCATAATGAATTTTTTTAAAGGCTCCTCTAAATCCGACCTGGTTTTTAGGTCGTAGAGTAAAACACCTAACAGGATGATGAATAAAAGAAAAAAACCGGAAAAATTAATAAGCCAGCTTGGTTTAGCACTAAGATTCTGGTTGATAATGCGGATCTGCTTAATAGTATCTTTAGTGACTTCATCCCCTTTGCGGATTATGACTTTACCTTTTTTAATTGTATAGAAGATTGTTTCAATATTCTGGCGTGCAGAGTCTTCGCGTTCGGAAGTTTTAAAGGGGCTGAATGTTATATTGGAGGAGACGAAGAGGTGGGAAAGTAGTATAAGTAGAGATTTTTCATTTGGGGGGAGCTCTAATGTATTGATATCTTCTGATAATTTTAATTTACTTTCTTGAACATCCTGGATGCCTGATACTTGATAAGGTATTTCCTTCTCAATATTTATGAATATAACCAGTCCTTTATTCCGTTCATCATGGAGAAATAGATCTTTAGTCAGAAGAATACCTTTGGATGAGATTTTGCCGATGAGGTTGATAAGATTTTCCTCCATGCTTGCCGGGAATTTGAGCTGGGTAAGAAAACGGAGGTCTTTAGGAGGAATTTTAACTCCATATGTTTCGGATACAGTGCGAGTGAATTCATCGATCCTTTTTGCGGTTGTTTCTTCTTGAGCGAATTCTCTGCCTGCTTTAAAAAAATCACGGATTTTATCTTCTGTTTTTAAAAAGACATTCTGGTCGAGAGTATATACCGGAACTACTGTCTCTGCTGCTTCTTGCTGCCTTTTTTTAATTGTATCTTCATCAATAATAGTAAGATCAGAGGGGGCTGTGATATCTGCAGAAGCGATATCGCCAACTAAAAGCTGGGGTAAAGATTTTGAAGGGAGATATGAAATTAGATAAGCAATAGTTGCAGAAAAAATAATCAGATAGAAAAAAGGGTTGTTTGTCAGTTTTTCCCAGAAACTTAAGGCTTCCTTGTTTTCGATTGGGGAGCCATTGTTTTTTGCTTTTCTCACAGGGATTTCCTTGCTGCGGAAAAATTTTATTTTTTTTAAGGAGAAAGGAGTCCTTTCTTTTTTTTGGGTTTATTTTCAGCTTTTTCATAGGCTTTGATGATTTTTTGAACTAAAGGGTGTCTAACGACATCTTTTTCATTAAATTTAATGAAAGCGATCTCCTTGATGCCGGACAGGATTTCTAAAGCCTGCAAAACTCCTGACTTTTTAGGTTGAGGGAGATCGATCTGGGTTATATCAGCAGTTATTATAAGTTTGGAGTCGAATCCAGTTCTTGTGAGAAGCATCTTCATCTGTTCTTTTGTGGTGTTCTGAGCTTCGTCAAGAATGATAAAGGCGCTGTTTAAAGTTCTTCCCCGCATGAATGCAAGCGGTGCGATTTCGATTATTCCTTTTTCAAGGAAATTGGTTGCTTGCTCTGAGGGGGCAAGGTTAGAGAGAGCATCATAGAGGGGGCGCAAGTAAGGGTTGACCTTTTGCTGAAGGTCTCCTGGTAAAAATCCAAGTTTTTCTCCGGCTTCCACTGCCGGGCGGGTCAGGATTATACGGTTGACCTCTTTATTTTGAAGAGATGAAAGTGCTGAGGCCATAGCGAGATAGGTTTTTCCAGTTCCAGCAGGTCCGATGCCGAATACCAGGTCATTAGATTTGATAGCCTGGATGTAGTTGTGCTGATTGAGAGACTTTGGTCTGACTGATTTATGTGAGAGATTTAGCGGCTTGGGTAGAGTAAAATCCCCCAGATCATTGGTCTGTCCATTTTCCAGCA
>CBFDDY010000377.1:0-2203 GCA_965603705.1 uncultured bacterium
AAAAAGCAGGAGATGCAGCTGTATATTCAGGGCACGCAAATTTCATTATTAACCAAGGGAATGCTGCCTCGCAGGATATCAGGCTTCTTGCGGGGGAGCTTAAACAAAAAGTTTATAAAAAATTCGGGATTAAGCTCGAAGAAGAGGTTATTTTTCTTCCAGCAGAGCTTTAAATATTTTAGCATTCTGCGAAGAGATTTTATTTTCCTGCATGGCCATTTCTAAAGCCTGCGACGCCAGTTTTAAAAACAGTTCATAATGCTGCGGATGCTTGCGGAGAGCTTCAAGCTGGCTGGAAATTGTCTCTATATCCCCCCGGGCAAAAGGTCCGGTAAGTGCTGATCTGGCGTTAAAATTCTTTACATTCTGTAAAGTTCCTTGTACAAGAGGAAAAAGGATTTTTAGAGCTTGCTCAGGGGTATTTCCTGATTTCTGGAGCAGCGAGGAAGCGGATTCCAGTAATACTAAGAGAAAGTTAGATGCTATACTGCAGGCAGTGTGATAAAGGGCTTTATCTTCTTCCTTGATTACAAATGAATGTCCGCCGAGTTTTTTTATAATAACCTTAGATGCTTGCTGGGCTTCAGGGTTACCTTCCATACTGAAATAGACGCCTTTGAACACATCGAGAGCAGCATTTTTTTTTGCCAATGATTGAACGGGATGAACAGATACAGTCAGGGCTCCTTTGGCTTTAAGCGGGTTTAAGATTCTGGAGGGCAGGAGGCCGCTGCAGTGCCAGACAAGTTTTTCCTCCCAGTCCGGGATTCCGGCTGCCAGTTCCTCTGCTGATGTTTTTATTTTATCATCAGGAACAGTAATGATTATTATACGGCTTGTCCCTGCTGCTTTGAGATTGTCTGTATATGGCTGGCCTTCTCCGATAAGCCGGCTGCTTTCTTGGGCAGATGAAAGACTGAGACAGGAGAGAGCTTTGATTTGGTATCCGTTTTTTTTTAAGGCAATCCCAAGAGAAGTCCCCAATCTCCCGGCTCCAATAATTGCAATGGTTTTCATTGTTTTCCTTTAAAAATATCAGACCAAATATCTACTTCAAGTGGAGAAGGCGTGGGGGTGTTTTTATCCATTTCCGCAATCTTGTCATATTTTTTTAAAGTGGCTTTAAGCCTGCGTAAGAATTCGCTACAGTCCAAAGGCTTTGCACCTTTAGAGCGGGCAAAATTTTTAATCTCTCTGTCAGAGCTTACTACAAAAAATTGTCTAAGGTCAGTTTGCCGGCAGATGGTCTCTTCAATAACATCATCAGCAGTTTGGGAAAAAGGAGGGAAACAAACCCTGAAAGGGGTGTCTTTGAAGCTGCCTTCTGCTATATCCGGGTCAAACGGGCCGTCAAAAACTACAATCACCCGGGTCTTTTTAAATTCCTGGAAGATCTGCAAGCGGGAAACTAGAAGCTTTCGGCTCGCCTGGTCTTTTAGATCAAGAGAAGGAATATGTCCGATAAGATTATTGCCGTCAATTAAATATGGCATTTATTGAACTGCTTAAAGTGTATATGTCTCCCCTGGTTTAAGGATGATTACTTCTGCCATATCTCCTATTTTTTTCTTGAATTTTTCCGGATCAGCTTCGACCAGAGGGAAGGTGTTATAGTGGATGGGGATAACTTTTTTTGTCTGGCAGAATTCGACTGCTTTTGCAGCGGAGTTGATGCCCATGGTGTACCTGTCGCCTATAGGAATAAAGCTAAGGTCAGGATGAAAAAATTCACCTATTAATTTTAAATCATATGTAAGACCTGTATCTCCCGCATGATAGAGTGTTTTGTTATCGAATTCAATTACTACTCCGGTCGGATCACCTATTCCTGCTGTGTGGAGGGCCTGTACCATATGGATTTTAACACCCTTGACTTCAATTGTCCCCCCGATATTCATGCCTTCCGCGGTAATCCCTTCTGATTCGGCCATAACTGCTATTTCATGCTGAGATACCAAAGTTGCCCCGGTCTGTTTGCAGATAGGGAAAGCATCGCCCAGATGGTCACCATGGTCATGAGTGACTACAACCATAGCTGCTTCGGTTATTTCTTCAGGAGTAATTGAAGCAGCAGGATTTCCGGAAAGAAACGGATCGATAAATATAGTTTTATCCCCTTTGATTTTTACTGCAGAATGTCCTAACCAAGTGATTTCCATTTAATTTCCTCCTTTCCTGAATTATTCATAAGAAATGTCGATAT
>CBFDDY010000378.1:0-2193 GCA_965603705.1 uncultured bacterium
ACCTTTGGTCAGTATCCTTTGCTTCCACCTGCTCAGGACTCATATACTCAGGTGTCCCGATCATCACGCCGGCGCCTGTTATCCCCTTGCCCCTTACTGTTCTGGCTATCCCAAAGTCCATGATGCGGGCATTGCCCTCTTTATCGATCATGATGTTTGAGGGCTTGAGGTCGCGGTGGACAATTCCAAGTCTGTGCGCCTCCGTCAATCCCCCGCAAACCTGCTTAGCTATTAAAATCGCCCTGGCTGTGCTTATAGGAGCTGCCCGCCGGATAAATGACTTCAAATCCTCCCCTGACACATACTCCATGGTTATGTAATAGTTGCCCTTTTCCTTGTTCAGGTCATACATGCGGCATACATGCTTGTGGGATATATCCCGGGCAAGCTTTAACTCGCTCCTGAACCGCTCGATGTTTTTTTTATCCACTGCTACTTCAGGCTTGATTAATTTCAGGGCTACTTTGCTGTTTATCTCTTTATCCAACACCTTATAGACCTTGCCCATGCCGCCTTTTCCCAGCTCCTCGATTATCTGGTAGCGGCCGGCAAAGATAGACCCTGTGTTTAATTCTTCTTTGGGGGTTTCCATAGTTTTTGTAAAGGATACCTGGGCGTTCTCAGCGGGCCCTAATTGCGTCCCGCATTCTCCACAGAAACTCTTTGTATCCGAATTATCCGCTTTACATTTTGGGCACTTTTTTACCATGTTATTCCCTTACTTGCAGCCCGGCCAGCCTCTTCCTGGCCTCCTCAACTTCTGTAGTCCCCGGGTCAGCGTCTTGCCAAAAGTCGAGGAATTTCCGGTAATGTTCTATGGCTTTGCCTTTCCAGCCTTTTTCCTCATACAAATTGGCCAACCATAAATGATATTTGGGATGGATGAGGCGGCGGTCTTTACTGTCCGGATCAAAGGTGATCAGCCGCTCATATTCGGCGATGGCATCATCCAATTTTCCCTTTCCTTTATACGCTCTTGCCCTTGTATCTCTTATAAACGGCTGGTTGTAGGTCAGGGGGGACAGCTTTTCACTCCAGGAAGGGAATTTTAAAAGAGGTGCCTTTTTGCAGGCTGTTAGGGCCATTTCAAAGGACCCTTCAGCCAGAAAAATTTCAGCTGTTAATAATTCCTGCTTGAACTCTGCTGCTTCATTTGAGGAAATGATCTTGGCTAAAGAGGATTTAATATCCCCAAGCCGCGACTTGGCGTCATTGATCCGGCCTGCTTTCAAATCAATCAATCCCAGGAGAAAATTATAACTTATAGAGTAATACGGTTTGGAGGCAGGGCTGCGTTGAACAGAAATATCATACCAGCTTTTAAGGTGTTTGCGGCTGAGTTCAATCTCTCCTCTGTCATAATAGATCCATCCTAAAAGCCAGTTCGCACGGGCTTTTGTTGTTTTATTTCCCACTGAGTCCGCCAGAGTTATAGCCTTAGCTATATCTCCAAGGGAACGGTCCGAGTTCCCGAGCCAATACCTGAAAAATCCCTTCCAGATATAACCTTCCGCTTTATCCCCGGGGGAAGTGGATCTGCTGATAAATTGGTCGATCCACTCCATAGTCGAGGCATAATCTTCCTTTAAAGCAAAAATATAGGCCAGCGGCAAGCCTGAGCTAAAGTCAGGTTTAATCGCTAAGGCTTCTTTATATTTAGTGGCCGCATCTTCCAGCCGCCCCATTTGCAAATAGAGCTCAGCAAGAGAATCTAGGGGATTGGCAGCACCCGGCAAAACAGAGGCATATCTTTTAAAATATTCGATCGCCTTTTCAAAATTCCCCTTATTAACGAAAACATAGGCGATCATATTTAAAGCATCCGGAAAGTCAGGATCCAACTCCAAAGCTATATTAAATTCTTCAAGCGCCTCATCTAATTTATTAGATTGATAGTAAACTGCGCCTAAATAATAATGATCCAGCTTTTCCTTGGGAAATTCTTTTAATAACTGGACAAAAGACTGTATCGCTCTATCCCTATTTCTCTCTCTGAATAAATAATATTGGACTTCTATTACAAGTTTTTCTTTTCGTGAAGCTTTATCTTTCAAGGCTATGACGCTGTCAAGGGCCTTGTTCATGGCATTTGTGTCACCCAGTGCCTGGCATACTATACCCAGACTAAGATAAGCTGCTACAAACTGCGGATCGATCTCTATGGCCTTCTCAAAAAAGCGCCGGGCTTCCTCA
>CBFDDY010000379.1:0-2180 GCA_965603705.1 uncultured bacterium
CCCCACCAAAACCAAAGGACAGCTTTTAGTAAAAAACCCTTTAAACGCTTCTCCCGGCGATAAAGTCCGGATCGAAGTACCGGAGCAGAATTACACCCGAGCTCTGATCATAATTTTCGGAGGCCTGCTGGCAGCAGCCCTGGCAGGAATGGGAGTCGGATATCTTTTTTCCGGGTTTATCCCCTTATCCTTGCCGCAAAGCAGTATGCTAGGTTTTTTCCTGGGAATTGGATTAATAACATTATGGCTCTTCCGCTATTTCCGGACAATAAACCAAATTAAAATGTATCCAAGAATCATAGATATTACCAAAAAAGGAGATTAACATGGATAGACGCAGTTTTTTCAAAACAATACTGGCAACACCATTACTAACCCCTCTTCTCTTAGCTTCCAAAAAAAATAACGCAGAATGTGAGCTCCTGCTTATTGCCGATGAACCACAACAGTTTATCTCCGTTATCCTGCAGGAAGTAAAGAAATACCACACTGCTTCCGGAAAAAGATTTGCCTTCCTTAATCCTCATCCCCAAAAACAAGAATTGACAAGTGTCCTTCAGCAAAAAGGATGGATGCCTGTCCAGAACCCTGCCCAAGCCGACCTGTCACTCTCTTTCAGCCATTTACACCAGAAAACGCGCCCATCATTCAGCTTGGTCAAGGGAGGCAGGATCTGGGATATCCGCACCCAAAAACTCTCTTCTCTTTGGAAAGAGATTAATAAAAACCTATCCCCCTCTTTTGCTCTGACGATCGCCTCCTTTCAAAGGCCGGGAGCAGATCAGGCTTCCGGAGAATTCATCACCATATACCAGGATGGACATTCTCTCGCTAAACTATCTCTCAGGCAAAACACTGAAAAAACATTTACAACCGGAAAAGGAAAGATCACTGCCAAGATAAACAATGGAAAAGCCTGGATCACAGAATCAGCTTGCCGCTATAAAATCTGTCAGTATACTCCTCCGATATCATTGCCTGGAGAACGGATAATCTGTGCTCCCGATCATTTTTTTATAGAAGTCAGCGGAGCTTCTGGCCCTGATACAGTTATCGGATAAGGCTCGAAACGGCAAGCCACACCTGAATTTCATCATGCTATTTACTATTTGCCATTTTCTCAGTATCATACATATCGACATTTGTTATGAATAGTTCAGCATCTGGATTATTCATAAATAGCTATCATAAATGTCGCCATTGTTTATGAATGATTCAGATTAATGGAGAAATATCAAGTATACCTAGGCAGCTGCTCTCATTATCATCCTGAAAAAATTTCCACTGTGCTAGAACAGGCGCTAAAAGTAATCCCTCTCCAAAAATCTATCTCCGGCAAAATCGTCATCAAACCAAATCTGGTCATGGCCCACCCCCGGATCGCTACTGAATCATATACAAGAAGCGAAGTAGTTGAAGGTCTCCTCCAGACTCTTCAATCAAAAAGCCGCTATATTCAAAAGATCGACATCGTTGAAAAAAGCGGCCTTGGATTGACTACAGCCAGTATGTTCCGCTGGGCCGGATATAAGAAACTGAAAAGAAGGTATAAGGTACAACTGCGGGCTATGGAGGAAATACCTCAGATACAGGTCGTCCTTAAGCTGGGTCGTCTTCATAAGCGCATTGCTGTCGCCCGGGAGATGACAGAGCGGGATTTTCTCATCTTTATGCCTAAACTTAAAACTAATGTTTTATCCTGCGCCTATTCTGGAGCACTAAAGCTTAATATAGGGACTATTGACCGGAAGGAAAGGATCCTCCACCACAATATTCACCTGCCTATAAAAATTATCGATATCCTTGAGGCAGCCAATCCCGACCTGATTATAACTGATGGCATACGTTTCTCTTACGGCGGGAATCAGATGACTCAAGCCGGGGCCGATTTTGGCGTTATGGTTGTATCTACCAATGCCGTAGCTCATGATATAGTCTGTGCTAAAATGCTTGATCTTGATCCCTTTGCAGTCGAACACATCCGCGAGGCAGTAGAGCGCGGATATGGCCCGGCCTCCTTTGACGATATCGAGGTTCTGGGAGACTTTCCCCTCGAAAGAGGCAGGAAAATCGTCAAAGACCTTGATTTCGGTTTTTTCCCTGTAGAAAAATTCCCCTGTAATTTTGATATCCTATCCGGTTCTCCCTACTGCAGGGGTGGGTGTCAAGGAATATTTTTA
>CBFDDY010000380.1:0-2177 GCA_965603705.1 uncultured bacterium
ACCAAGGATAGAGAGGACTTCTGGTTGACAGTATATGTTTTTTCTATGTATTATTGTTGATGTGGTTGCTTAGAGGGCGGAAATTGGATGAAATTGAGTAAAAATCATTACCAACATAAAAAGCAAATTATTATAGTTAAGATGTTTTAAAAGTGAAAGCACGGAGATTCTGGGGACTCATTACTCAAAAGACTACCGTTCTATTCCTGGCCGCTGCGGTGATGTCTGTTTTTGCTCTGATCTGGATGGGTCTGCGTCTTATGCAGCAGGACCGTGTACTGGAAGTGCAGCAGATTGAAGGAAAACGGGAGGCGGCTGCAGACCGTTTCGTTGTTGCCTTAGAAAAAACTCTTACGATCGAGGAACGGAAATTGAATGATCCTCAAGCGAGCGAGCTTCCCCCAGCACTAGAAGATTTTTTGCTGGTTTCGATGAATTCAGAGGGAATTCGTGTTCAGCCGGAAAAAACACTACTTTTCTATCCGGTCGTGCCTTCCGGGCATGAAGCCCCATCCCAGCTTTTTACCGAAGCTGAAAGAGCCGAATTTCAGGACAACAACTATACTCAAGCAATCACCCTCTTGTCTCCTTTGTCTCACTCTGGAGATCCTTCCACAAGGGCAGCTGCTCAGCTTCGTATGGCTCGAAATATGAGAAAGACCGGCCGTCTGGATGCGGCCCTCGAGATATATGGTGAGATCAAGAATTTTGATATTAAGTCCAATGTGACGTCCTCAGGGATTCCAGTTGATCTTGTTGCACGTCGTGCCTTTTGTTCCCTCCTGGAAGAAATGGGCACTGATCCAGATCGGTTAAAGGAAGAAGCGGAGAGCCTCTATGAAGATTTGGACAAGCGCATATGGCGTCTTGACCGCGCCTCATATATCTATTATACCGATTTGACAAAAGAGTGGCTTAGCCGGGAGCCTGCTTTTAATTCGGGGCCCATGGCTCTAGCCGATGCCGTTGTCTGGCTGTGGGAGAATAGGGAATCTATGGGTAACATGGAGCAGGGGATAACAGGTCGCAGGTCCCTTTCCTTTTATGGTAGAGCTATCACAATCCTTTGGCAAAAATCGAATGATGAATTGACAGCAATAGTAGCAGGGCTGCTCTATCAAAAAATTCAGTGGTATGACCCTCTTTTTGAAAGTGCTGATTTCAGATCTGTCAGTGTGAGCTTGCATGATGCTGAGGGAACCCTGGTTTATGGAAAAGACAAACAGAAGGGTATCCCTGTCACTTCACGGATCGCATTGGTGACCGGACTTCCCTGGGACATCAATCTTGTCAGTGTAAACCTTGATGCGGAACTGAGCCAGTTTGCTCAGCGCCGGAGGCTAATGATGGGGGGTTTGGGGATACTGGCTCTTCTTGTTATTGCGGTGAGTTATCTTATTAGCCGTGCAGTCTCCCGGGAACTGGCTGCCGCCAGGCTCCAAGCGGATTTTGTCTCTGCTGTCTCCCATGAGTTTAGGACACCCTTAACTTCTATGCGGCAGTTTACGGAGATGCTGAATGAAGACGATTCTCTGCCTCAAGAGAAGCGCAGCGTTTTTTACCAGGCGCAAGCCCGAGCGACCAACCGCCTTTCCAGGTTGGTAGAATCACTTCTGGATTTCGGCCGAATGGAAGCCGGTGCCCGTCCCTATCGGCTTGAACCAATGGATGTCGGCCGGTTGGTCAAAGCCGTTGTCGAAGAATTCCTGCAGGAGATCGGCTCTGATGGTTCTGATATTGAATGTTTTGTTCCTGATGATGGCCCAATAGTTAATGGTGACCGAGAAGCTCTTGTCCAGGCCCTGTGGAATCTTCTGGATAATGCAGTGAAATATTCTGGAGAGAATAAAAAAATCCAGGTTGAAGTTGAGGAAGGAGATCCAGTTTCCATCCGGATCCGGGATCAGGGATTTGGGATCCCTTCATCCGAAAGGTCCCGAGTGCTCCGAAAGTTTGTCCGCGGATCAAATGCCAATGTTCATGGAATTAAAGGAACAGGGATCGGGCTTGCCGTGGTCAAACATATCGTAGATGCTCATGGAGGGGAAATTTCAATCGAAAGCGAGTCTGGGCAGGGCAGTACATTTACGATACAACTGCCTGCTGGAGGATAAACATATGACAAAGATACTGATTGTCGAAGATGACAAAGACATTGCTCTTGGCCTGGAGGAGGA
>CBFDDY010000381.1:0-2163 GCA_965603705.1 uncultured bacterium
TCCCCTCCTCTAAAAGCTGTTTATAGACTTTCCGGGTCGCAGGAACGATCTTTAACATTACGCCATCTTTTACTTTTTCCCCTTTCAAAATCCGAGCGGCAGCTTTAAGATCTTCAAAGCGGCCATTTGTACAACAACCGATAAAACCAGAGTCAATCTTTACCTCCTCCAGATCTCCAACATCTTTTACATTTGTAGGTAGGAAAGGCGCTGCCACCTGAGGGCCTAATCCATCTATATCGATTGTTATGGTATCAGCATAAACTGCATCCTTATCAGCCTGCGGATGCTTAAACTTCTCACCGCTTAAGCTTTTTAGCTCGCTTTCGACCGAGTCTTTAAACTCAGGAATAAAACCTATGATACCTGCCATCTCAGTAACCATGCTGCAGAGAGTTATCCGGCCCGAAGTAGAGAGCTTTCGGACTGCCTCCCCATAAAATTCGACACTTTTTAAGGCGGCTTTTTTAGTTCCCAGCTGTTTCACAATGAATAAAGTGAGGTCTTTAGCCGAAAGCCCCGAAGACAGCTCTCCTCGGACTAAAACTTTAAGGGATTCAGGCACCTGAAACCAGGTCTTCCCTGTTTTAAAAGCAAAGGTGATATCAACATCACCCATCCCCTGGCCTAAACAGCCGACAGCTCCTAAAATGTTCATATGGCTGTCCGTACCGACAACCGTACTTCCAGCAGCAGCCAGTCCTCGCTCAATAAGAACATGGGAGCCTATCCCCACATCAACATCAAAGACTTGAATGCCTTTAGCCCGAGCAAAATCCCGGCAGACCTGTTGGTTATCCGCATATTGCAAGGTGCAGGCCGGGACACATAGATCAAAAGTGAAGAAAGTTTTACGCCGATCACCGACCGGCGTATCACCGAATTCCCGGTAAAAATTTTTTACGACATTAGGGCCGCCAAAATCCCGGGCAGACCTTACATCCAAATCCATCCATACGATCTCCCCGGCCCGGACTTCCTCATCTGAATGATCCCGGATTATCTTCTCAATTATCGTATATCCCATATTTTCCTCTTCCAGGCTAAAAAGGCCCTGTTTATGTAAAAGAAAGCACTCTAAAGCTTAGATGCCACAGCATGAGCCATATCCAGAGTCGAGGAGCCGCCCCCCATATCATATGTTCTGATTTTTCCTTCTCTTATCACTTCTGCTATGGCATTTTCCAGACGCCCGGCATCCTCCCCTTCCCCTAACCATTCCATCATCATCTTTGTCGCCAGAAGCATGGCAATAGGATTGACTTTATACATGCCGGTATATTTAGGCGCAGACCCATGCGTGGGTTCAAACACGGCATAATCGTCCCCAATGTTCCCACTGCAGGCAAATCCCAAACCTCCTACCAGCTGGGCGGAAAGGTCGGATATTATATCGCCAAAAAGATTTTCCGCCACCAGCACGGAATAATCCTGCGGATTTTTAATAAGCCACATAGCCATGGCATCAACATTAGTTTCCCAAAATTCAATATCAGAATATTCCTCCGCCATTTTCCGGGCGATATCCAGAATAAGCCCGCCTGTTTCCCGGAGAACATTGGGTTTTTCTACTATAGTCACAGATTTCCGTTGATATTTGCGGGCATATTCAAAGGCAGCCTTTAAAATCCTTGTGCATGCTTTTTTTGTCATAATCCTAGTAGAAATGGCCATTTCATCTGGAGGGACTGATTCAAATTTTTTCATCTTCGGATGCAGGAGCAAAGCATCCTTAATCTCATCCGGAACCGGATGGAACTCTACTCCGGCATACATCCCTTCCGTATTTTCCCGTAGGATGACCAGATCTAAATCATCACGGTAATTCAGCGAGTTTCCAGGATAAGCCTTGCAGGGCCTGAGATTGGTATAAAGGTCAAACTCCTGGCGCAGCCTTACTATAGGACTGAAATAAGATAATCCCTTGTCTTTCAATTCCGGAGCCAACTCCTTAAGGGCATCCTTGTTCGGCTTGGAGGTAATTGCCCCGAATAGGCAAGCATCTGTCTTTTTAAGCAGTTTAACTGTACGCTCCGGAAGAGGGTTCCCTTCTTTACACCAGAATTCCCAGCCGATATCCCCATATGTATATTCGGCATCAAATCCCATTTTCTCCAGCACTATCATAGCTGCTTCAGTAACATCTACACCAACACCGTCACC
>CBFDDY010000382.1:0-2158 GCA_965603705.1 uncultured bacterium
TATCCCGTTCTATTCATTATGGCCTGTTCCTGGCATTTGAAGGAATTCGATTTTTTTGTAAAAAGGGCAGTAAAGATAATATTGAAATAAACTTTCTTAACCTTAACAGAAATCTAGAACGCCTGCAGCGCAGTATTTCCTTTAATTTAAGCTCTAATCAGCAGGATATGGTCCCTTCTGTAAAAAAAATAGAAGATTCCCTTCTGCGATATTTACGGGAGCCTTCAATGAGGGAATTTCTTGTTGAATCAGCCGAGTTAAAATCCCAGGGGTACTTGCGCCCCTTTACTTTTGATGAAGCGCAGTCAATAGGTGTGACCTTCCCGGAAAACCCTTCTATCCGGGCAGTTGCCTGTCGTTATGACCGTTACCTGGGCGAACCTTTCTCCGGAGTAGTAGTGCCAGGGGTTGTGCGGGCAGTAGGAGTCAATGGCACCGGTTGTTTGAAATTAGGGATCAATTATCTGATGAGTGTTAAAGCGGTGGATATGGCCAGGCAGATTCTTCCGGAAGCCAGTTCCGCCCTCTTTCTTGATGACCGTCCTTACGAACCTCTCGAATCCAGAAAAATAACCGAGTGGGACTCTTCCTGCTGTCTTTTTGCTTTACGCAACGGTACAATAGTAAAAATTCCGGAAAGCAACCTTATTTTGCCTTCAGTTACTATAGAGGGGATTTGTGCTATTCTTGCTCATATGGGCATTAAGGTGGAAGAGAGGGATATGACTTATGGCGAGTTGATCGATTTATCGAAAAAAAATGAAGTTGTGGCTATTTGCAGTATAGGGACGGCCGGCATCCTCAACCGGGCCCAGATGCTTTTGTTGGTTGATGAAGCTGGAAAGACTATAACAGAACAACATGCGGATGAAACCCATGAACTGTATCAAAAATTAGGAGAGGCCAGGACTTTTTATTGGGATATTTACAAAGAGAAAGTCCCTGTGCCAAATGGATTGAAGTTGAATAAATATATAGTGTAATCAACCTGGATGATAAATTATAAAATAATTTTCGAGAGGAAAAAATGGCAGTGAAAAAATTTCAATTCAGAGCTTTTAGGGTTTTGCTAATGTTCTGGTCTTTGATTGTAGAAACAATTTCCGGAGTAATCCTTTACATCCTCCCTCCGGGCAGGACAGCAAGCTGGGTAAACTGGAAACTCTTTGGCTTTTCCAAGGGACAATGGGAATCTATTCATACGATTTTCGGATATGTATTCCTCATTTTTGCCTGTATGCATATTGTGTTCCAATGGAGGAACATTACTGCTTACATCAGAAACAAGGTCAAAACCGGATTAAAGATGAGGGTAGAAATGATCACATCTTTGCTGGTTATATTGCTTGTTTCTATATGTGTTATTTCAAGTCTTCCCCCCTTCCAGACAGTTATGGACCTGGGAGAAAAAGCAAAAGATTCTTGGGGAACAGATAGAAGCGAACCGATGCTTTCAAGGGCGGAAAAACTAAGTTTTAGACAATTCGCAGAAAGAGTCGGCTTGTCCGTTGAGAAAGCGCTGATTATTCTCAAGAAAAAAGGAATAGAAATATCCGATATAAACCTTCAAGTGAGTATTATCGCCCAAAAAAACAACCTCGCACCTGTGGATATTTATGATTTTCTTACAGCCGGTTTATCCCATAGTCCGGAATGATTAGAGCTGAGATCCATCAAATAAATGGGATAGGCCCGGTTCTTTTCGAACGCAGCCGGAGAGCTAAACATTTAAATATCTCGCTTAAGCCATTTAAAAATGCGCGGGTCGCTGTTCCATATGGCGTGTCGTTTCGGGCCGCTAAAAAATTTGCCCTCCGGCATAAAGACTGGATCGCCAAGCATCAGGAAAGAATAAGACGAATTGAAAAACAGCAAAAAGAGGCGGCTCTTAAGTTGTCTGGTCCCACCCATAGAGAGGCCAGGGTCATCCTGATCGGCAGGCTGGAGGAGTTAGCTGAGGCATATGGTTTTTTTTACAATAGAGTTTTTATCAGGAATCAAAAAACCAGGTGGGGAAGCTGTTCAGCGCGGAATAATATCAGCCTGAATATCAAGCTGGCTCTGCTTCCTGCTGATTTAAGGGATTATGTCCTGTTGCATGAACTTACTCATACCAGGATAAAAAATCACAGCCCTGAATTTTGGGCTGAATTGGATA
>CBFDDY010000383.1:0-2132 GCA_965603705.1 uncultured bacterium
CTGAAGTTCCTGCTTTTCCTGTAAAGCATAAAAAAGTATAATCTACAGGTTATGAGCTTAGATTTTATCCGAGAGACAACCCAATTCCAGCAGCTTCTCCGTGCAGTTAAACAGGGGAAAAAGGGATTATATTTATCTGGTGTTATAGAAGCAGCAAAACCATATTTTCTGGCAGCTTTGATGCGTGATTCTGGCAGGAAAGTAATTTTTATCCGGCCCGCTGACTCTTCTTTAAGTAATTTCGAAGATCGGTGCCGGTTTTTTTTAAGAGCTTTTGCTGCTGACCTGAATATATCTCACCTTCCTTGCCTTGCAGAAAATCCTTATCAGGAAGTTGCCCCTTCCCTTAAGTCTATCTCTTCCCGAATGAAATTTTTCTATGGCATGGTAAATGAACTTCCCTCGCTGATAGTGACCAATCTGTTTGGCCTGATGAAGCCTTTTCTTTGCATAAATGATCTGAAGCAACTATTCCTCAGTTTGGAAAAAGGAGCTTCTCTATCACGCGAATATTTGCTGCAAAAGCTTTTGCAATATGGCTATGAAAAGGAAGATATAATTAATTCACCCGGAGAATATGCTTGGCGGGGGGGAATTGTTGATGTTTTTTCTCCCTGGCAGATATATCCCAGCCGCATTGAATTCAAGGGAGATGAGATTTTATCGATCAGGGAATTTGATTATTCTTCCCAAAGATCTATCCGCCGGGTAGAGCGGATAGTTGTTCCTTCTATTCGTGAATTTCCCGGAGATATGGAGTTTTTTCAAATCTGGCTAAAACTGGCCCGTAAAAAGGCGGGGTCCGCCTGCATTCAGGATTTAAAAAACAAAACTGAAAGGCTCCTAAGAGGGGATATTTACCCTGATTTTGCTTTTCAAGCACTAGCCTTAAAGGAGCATTTTACTCCCTTCACCCAATATCTTAATGATTATCTAATAGTTATCGATGACTTTGAAAAAACAGAGGGGGAATGGGAAAAAACTCTAAGAGAGCTAAAACAGCAGTATAATGAATTAAAAGCTGCTGATAGATTTGTCTTGCCTCCTGAAGAGATTTTTCCCATCCAGCTATGGGATAGGGTAAAACATGATGCTCTGAGACTTAGTGAGCTGTCTTCATCTTCGATGCCTGAAAAGTTGCATTTTGCTTTTCAATCTGTACCCCGGTTTGGAAATAAAATGCCGTTTTTTTTCAAATACTTGAAAAAGCTGCAAAAAGAAAGAGACAGGTGCCTGATCTTTTTTTTCCATAAGGGAGTGCGGAGAAAATTGGCGGTGCTTCTTGATCAGCAGCAGATATCAAATAAGATATTGGAAGACCCTATGTCCCTATTTAAGGGACCAGCTGCCGGGCTTATTATAGGAGATATTGAGAAGGGATTTAGTTACCCTGATTTGAAGATAATATGTTTTGCTGAAAGTGATATTATTACAGAAGCCAGAGTGCTTGTAAGCCGGCCCCGGATCAGGCCTTTTTTATCCCATTTCAGAGATTTGAAAACTGGCGATCATGTTGTGCATGCTGATTGTGGCATCGGGATTTTTTCTGGCCTTATTAAGCTGGAAGTAGATGAAAAAAACCAGGAATTCATAAAGCTTATCTATAAGGATGATGACAAGCTTTATGTTCCGGTAGCGGATCTTAATTTGGTCCAGAAATATTCAAGATTGGGAACGTCCCTTCCAATTCTCAGTAAGCTGGGAACGACTAACTGGGAAAAAACAAAAGCTCGGACGAAAAAAGCCATAGAATCAATGGCCAAGGAATTGCTTGCATTATATGCTCTGAGAAAGGCGAAAAAAGGTTTTAAATTCAGCCAGCAGGGGGAGTGGCAGTCTGATTTTGAAAAGACTTTTGAATATAAAGAAACAGAAGATCAGTTAAAGGCTATTAAAGATATCATGTTGGACATGGAGTCAGAAACTCCAATGGACCGCCTTCTCTGTGGAGATGTCGGCTATGGTAAAACCGAGGTTGCTGTAAGAGCAGCATTTAAAGCGGTCATGGATGGCAAACAGGTTGCAGTGCTATGCCCGACAACAGTTTTGGCCAGCCAGCACTTAAAAACCTTTCGCGACCGTATGGTTCTTTTCCCGGTCAAGATTCAAGGCCTGAGCAGGCTTCAGTCCCC
>CBFDDY010000384.1:0-2089 GCA_965603705.1 uncultured bacterium
AGGCCAAGAGAACGCCCTAACTGAAAACGGAAAAATACTGCGCTTCCAGGGACATCCTTCCCCTGATGGGAAATGGGTAGCTTTTGATGACAAGAACAATGACCTCTGGCTTTTCAACACTTCAAGCGGAAAACAGCGCAAAATCTCAAATACAAGGAATGGGATAGGGGATATTGTCTGGGCTCCTGACAGCAGGTGGCTGACCTATTCAGAGCAGGCGTTTAATACATTTACTCAGATCCACCTTTACAATCTGGAAAAAGGCGAACAGATTCCTCTTACTTCCGACCGCGTCAATAGTATGAGCCCTGCCTGGAGTACAGACGGCAGATTTATTTACTTTTTGTCTGACAGAAATCTCCGTTCAGTTGTAGGAAGCCCGTGGGGGCCAAGGCAGCCGGAACCTTATTTTGATAAACCGGTCAAACTATATGTACTTTCTCTCCGTAAAGGTCTAAGGTCGCCTTTTAAACATGAAGATGAGCTTTTTCAGGCAGATGGATCCGATAGAAAATCTGAGGAAAAAAAGCAGACTAAAGCTCTAATCAAAATAGAGCTTAACGGAATTCAGCGACGTATCCACGAAATTCCTGTAAGAGCCGGCAATTACGCCGGTCTTTCCGCAAACTCAAAAGCTCTTTTCTGGGTAGAACGGGGAGCCGGATATGGAGATCCTGCTAAATTAGAGTCTCTTAAAATCACCAATAAAGACATTAAAATTGAAACTGTTCTCGAAGGGATCCGTAGATATGAACTTTCTGCAGACGGCAAAAAAATCATGGTCCAAAAAGGCGACTCGATTTATGTATTTGAGGCAGCCCCAAAGAAGCTAGCAAATCTCAATAAAAATAAAGTTAATCTAAACGGCTGGAGTTTTTCTATCAATGTTGCAGATGACTTCCGCCAGCTCTTTATAGATGCTTGGAGGCTTGAAAGAGACTACTTTTATGACCCTGGTATGCATGGTTTAGATTGGGATGCAGTACTTGCTAAATATCTCCCTCTGGTCGACCGGATTACATCCCGCCGCGAACTAAATGACCTTATCGGACAATTGGTAGGAGAACTATCAGCCCTTCATGTCAGTGTCCGGGGCGGCGATCTCAGGCAGGGGCAAGATCAGGTAAGAGTCGCTACTTTAGGAGCCAGGCTTGAGCGGGATAAAACAGCCGGCGGTTATAGAATAGATTATATTTATAAATCGGACCCGGATTATCCCGAGGAACTTTCCCCTCTGGCCGATCCGGATTTAAATATCCGGGAAGGTGATATCCTTTTAAGTATCAACGGCCGCAGCACTCTTTCGGTGCGGCATCCAAATGCTTTACTGCGCAACAAGGCAGGCACTCAGGTTCTTATTGAGATCAAATCTGCTGAAACAGGAAAAATAAGCCGTGCTGTTGTCATCCCTATCGGGTATGAAGCAGGCCTCAGGTACAGTGACTGGGAATATACACGCCGTTTAGAGGTCGAAGAAGCAGGAGGCGGTGACATAGGCTATGTCCATCTTAGGGCAATGGGAGGCAGTAATATCACAGAATGGTACCGAAACTTTTATCCCGTCTTTAAACGCAAGGGATTAATTGTAGATGTCAGGCATAACAGGGGTGGAAACATAGACAGTCTTATCCTGGAGAAACTGCTTAGAAAAGTTTGGTTTTTTTGGAAACCTCGAACTGGTGATCCTTACTGGAACATGAATTATGCCTTTAGAGGACACATGGTGGTTCTGTGTGATGAAAATACTGCTTCAGATGGAGAAGCCTTTGCAGAGGGATTCCGGAGGCTGGGTCTGGGTAAAGTTATCGGCACCCGGACCTGGGGAGGTGAGATCTGGCTGAGCAGCAATAACCGCCTTACAGACCGGGGCTTGGCAAGAGCTCCCCAGGATGGCGTTTACGGGCCTGAAAGAGAATGGTTGATCGAAGGACACGGCGTAGATCCTGATATTGTAGTTGACAATTTGCCGCATGCGGCATTTAAAGGGAAAGATGCTCAGCTTGAAGCTGCCATTGCCTTTTTGAAAGAAGAGATACGGAAACATCCTGTAGATATCCCGGAAGCTCCCCCTTACCCTGATAAGTCCTTT
>CBFDDY010000385.1:0-2056 GCA_965603705.1 uncultured bacterium
AATTTCTCCTCTAAAGATTTTAAACCCGCACTGAGAATCAGTGATCTGCTTGGGAAGCCCTGCCACCCACACTGCAGCCTTGTGAAAAAACCAGGATAATATCCGCCGCTTCAAAGGGCGGTTCCTGCAGATTACAGTCTTTTTCAGCCGCCGTGAAGCCAGAGCAATATCCAGTTTCCCGGTACGGATACGTCTGATAGAAGGCAAAGCATTTCTGTAGGGAATACAGGTGCCGCTGTCTGCAAACAATACTACCTCACCCCGGGAGGCTTTAACTCCTGTTTTAACAGCAAATCCCTTGCCCGAATTTCTCTCCAAGCGGATAACCCTGCACCCTGCAGTCTGAGGGACAGGAGTGTTTCTCGCCGTCTCAGCAGTATTATCCGTGCTGCCGTCATCAACCACAATAACCTCTCCTTTAAAACCCGCTTCGCAGAAAAATGAAGAAGCGACTTCTACATCATGTCCGATCTTTCTAGCCTCATTAAAGGCCGGGATTACGATTGAAATATCCATTAGCGTTCTGCCTGTTTCTCTAAAAATTTATTCCACAAGTCCTGGTGGATATGTACAGCCAGCAGCACTTCCGGTCTCAGGCCATAAAACTCAGAAAGATAATCATCCTCCAACAGAGCCTGCAGTTTATCAAGTTTATCAATTGAAGAAATCACCAAAGGAACACCGGATATTTCACCGGCAGCATCCACCTCCTGCCAGTATCCCACTCTGGAAAATTTCCGCAGGTACCAAGGCAAAGGCCAGGTTTCATACGGGCCGGTTATCACTTTAATAAGCATCTGCTTATGGTCCGGATGCAGAAGAGCTATATCCTCAATACGTTGGACAAGATTTAAAAAGTCAGTAGATGTATGGGCATACACATAAGGGTTGCGGGGGTCTGCAAAGTATTTAAAATTGGTCCGGTAACTCTGAGCTCCAAGATTGAATATCCCCAGGCCCAATAGCAATAGAACCACTCCTCGTGTCCAGATTTTATGTGTTTTTCTGATAATAAAAACCACCCCTTCACCAGCCAGAAGGATCATTCCTATATAGAAAGGAAGAATATTCCAAGGGGTTTTATATGCTATCAGGGAAAATATTATTGTAGACAGCAGCGTATAGAAAAAAACAAACCGCATAAATACATAACCTGAACCATTTTCTCTCCTGGTTCTAAAAGCTGAGAAACATCCTCCAACTGCCAGAATTAAAATAAGCGCTTCACTCCAGACCGGCCCAGGCCCGTATCGAGAATAAGCCAACATCTTAATATAGTAATACCAGGGATGGACATGCATCCCTGCCTCCCCTGCCCGGCTGAAATAAGACCCGAATGCCATAAGAGAATCCAAAGGGCCGCTAAGGTTTCTAAAAAATGAAGAATAAAACAGCCCGGAAATCAGCAGGGCAGCTCCCAGACCGATAAATAAATGACTCACCCTGTGAGAGTTAGAAGAATCTTTCGGGAATTCACCTCTTCTTCGGAAGAGTTTAGTCAAGACCAGGGCACTGACTAATGCCCCAAATGCTATTATACACGTCTCCTTGGTGGTATACATCATTCCTGCACTTAGTCCTGCTGCCAGGGCCCAGCCTGTTGACGGATTTTGGGAGTAACGCCAGCCCGCCCCGATCGCCGCTGCAATAAAAAAAAGCAACAATATTTCCTGGATATAAAACCGGCTGAAAAAGACCATTACTGGAGATACAGCCATTAATAAGCCGGATAATATGATTGCCCAACGGCTCATCCCCCCTTTAAATAAAAGAAAAAACAGGATCAATCCGGCTCCGAAAATTGCAGGCACAAGCCGCAAGGTCTTTTCATTCAAAGAAGCAAAGTCCTTGTCTGAAATAATCCAGGCAAAAGGGAGAGTAAGGTAATATAGACTAGGTCCGTGGTGGTCATAGCGGTCATAGCGGTATTCGCCCTTTTCCAGCAGATCGCCGAATTTTACCGCTTGGTTTGCTTCATCATGATGCATAGGCCGGAGGTTTAGCTGGGCCAGACGAAAAACCAGGGCCCCAAAAATGATTAAAACAAACAGGCCCT
>CBFDDY010000386.1:0-2030 GCA_965603705.1 uncultured bacterium
GGGAAATGAGGCAGGAGACGGGATTAATTTTGAGACCACCTATAATTGGATCAAGGGACGTGACCCTTCACGTCCGGTGCAGTATGAGATGGCAGACCTGCGTCCCTATACCGATATCTTCTGTCCTATGTATGCCCGTATTCACATTCTAAGAGATTATGCCAGTCAAAAACGCACTCGTCCGCTTATTCTTTGCGAATATGCCCATGCAATGGGAAATTCGGTGGGGAATCTTAAGGATTATTGGGATGTTATTTACCAGCATCCGCAACTGCAGGGAGGTTTTATCTGGGATTGGGTGGACCAGGGGATATTGGCTGAAACAGAGGAGGGTAAAAAATTCTGGGCCTATGGAGGAGATTTTGGTCCGGAAGATACGCTCAGCAGCGGAAATTTTTGTATAAACGGCCTGGTGTTTCCAGACCGGAAACTTCATCCTTCCATCTGGGAAGTTAAAAAAGTGTATCAGAATATCACAGTGAGCGAAGTAGACATTGGGAGCGGGAAAATTAAAATTACTAACAGGTATGATTTTCTAAATCTTAACCGGTTTGATGTTTTGTGGGAGCTTAAAGCAGATGCCACTGTTTTAACAGAGGGAAAAATTGTAGGTCCGGATATTAAGCCGCATAAGTCTAAGCTCTTAAACCTGCCTTTTCCTGAGATTACGCCTGAATACGGAGTGGAATATTTCCTTGATCTAAGTTTCCGCACCAGGGAAAAAACAGAGCTTATTCCGGCTGAGCATGAAGTAGCCTGGGAGCAGTTTAAACTGCCGTATTATAAGCCCAAGTTACTTACAGAAATAGCCCGGGCTGCGAAAATAAGACAAAAGAGCAAGGATGGGAAACTATATATTGAAGGATTGGATTTTTCTTATATATTTGATCTGAAAAATGGTCACTTTGTTTCCTTAAACTATATGGAAACCGAGCTGATAAAATCTGGGGCAGTTCCATTTTTTTGCACCCCAAATTTCTGGCGTGCACCTACAGACAATGATTATGGGAATAACATGCCGCAGAGACTTGGTATATGGAGAGATGCCGGAAAAAACCTGATTATCGAGCGGATCGAATCGAAGCAGAATTCAAACCGGGATATTTTAATCGAAGTTGAGGCGGCTCTTCCAGATGTGGAATCAAAATACTTAACTTCTTTTCATATTTTCGGTAACGGTGAGATTGAAGTTTCAAGCCTTTTTGTCCCAGGGAAAAAAAACCTGCCTGACCTTCCACGCTTTGGTATTCAGATGACTTTAAGGTCTGAGTTTGACAATATATTCTGGTATGGGAGAGGCCCCCATGAAAGTTACTGGGATAGAAAGAGCGGCGCTAAAGTAGGAGTCTATCGTGGCAAAGTCAAGGATCAGTACCATCCCTATATAAGGCCGCAGGAAAACGGCAATAAGACAGATGTACGCTGGGTAGCGCTTACAAATAAAGCGGGGATAGGGCTTTTGGTTGTAGGAGACCCCTTACTAAGTGTAAGTGCCCATCATTTTTTATCAGAAGATTTCGACTCTGGAGATAAAAAGCGACAGCGACATGCTTCTGACCTTAAAACTCGAGAGCTGGTGAATCTCAATCTGGATTATAAACAGATGGGAGTGGGAGGAGATACATCATGGGGTGCCCGCCCGCATCCGCAGTATAGACTGCCTGCTCAGGAATACACCTACAGCTTCAAACTGCGCCCATTTTCCTCAAAACAACACAATCCTATGAAGCTAAGTAAATATAAATAAGGTAAGAACCCTAAAGCCATTTAATCAAGGAAAAGCGGTAGCAAGAATCAGGTCAGTTGATACGAAAACACGCGTATTTTCCCCAGCGTGGAAAATCCGCTCGGATACAGTCTTCGCTCTCTTCTCCTTAAGGGAGAAGAACCATGCCCGCTCATCCTTGCCAACGGCTTTCTTAATCATCCTGAATCATTCATAAAAATTGCCGATGCCCTATTCAAAAAAAACAACAACTTATTTTATCATCGGCACTTTTTACCCTCCGGGCGAGCCGATCTCACTGCAC
>CBFDDY010000387.1:0-2015 GCA_965603705.1 uncultured bacterium
AGGGATTTCCCCGCTGGGGGAAATCCCTGTCTTTCGAAGGGACTTACCAGTATCCTGGCCTTATATCTCCTGTAAGTTTTAAAATTGGAAGGGAACGCCAATTTATCCTCTTCTTGAGCCTAGGGATTGTTTGTGCTAAAGTTTAAGGCTTATGAGTGAGACAATTTGGATTTTACCATGCTTAAATAAGGATGGGTCTGTGCTGTCAAAAGAGGCGGGTATCCCTATTTCTTTGGCGCGTATTCTTATTAGTCGGGATATTAACAGCTGTCAAAAAGCGCATCAATTTTTTTACGGAACTCTAGATGATTTGCATGATCCTTATTTGATGGATGGGATGCAGGCGGCAGTAGATAGAATAGGGAAAGCTGCTTCAAATAAGGAAAAAGTTATTATTTTTGGTGATTATGATGTAGATGGCATTCTATCAGTTGTTATTCTTATGCGGGCCCTTGAATCATTAGGAATAGAAGTGGATCACTATATTCCCGACAGGATAAAAGATGGGTATGGGATTAAACCTGAGTATATTCGGATAGTAAAGCAAAGAGAAGCTTCTCTTGCTATTAGTGTTGATTGCGGGATAAAAGCTTTGGAATTTGTTAGGGAAGCTGAAAAAATAGGTGTAGATGTTATTATTACTGATCACCATCAGCCCGGGGAGACTTTGCCGGAGGCTCTGGCGGTTTTAAATCCAGCAGTCATCGGTTCGGGTTATCCAGATAAGAACCTGGCTGGAATCGGAGTTATATTTAAGTTGATCCAGGCTATTTTAACAAAAGAAGGGAAAGCCTCTGTTCTTCCACATTATTTAAAGTTGGTCTCTATAGGAACGATTGCTGATATTGTAGCGCTCCAGAATGAAAATAGAATTTTTGTCAAGTTTGGTTTAAAAGCATTAGAAAATGTTGCCAATAAAGGATTGAAAAGTCTATTGGAAGTATGCGGGCTAAAGGGAAAAAAAGTTAATCCAGGAGATGTTGGCTTTAGAATCGGGCCTAGGATCAATGCGGCAGGACGCCTTGGGAAGGCTGAACTCTCTGTAAAACTGTTTTTGTCTGATTCAGCTAAAGAAAGTAAAAAACTTGCACTTAGATTGGATGATTTAAATAACGAGAGACAGGGAGTTGAAAAAAAGACCTTAAAGCAGGCTTTGTCCCTAGTTGAAGCTAAGTCATTGCATGAGCGGCATAAGATCCTTATCCTTGGATGTGAAGGATGGCATCGTGGTATCATCGGGATTGTTGCTTCCCGGGTGAAAGAGGTTTTTAACAGGCCAGCACTTCTTTTTGTTTATAAAGATGGTATCGCCTATGGATCAGGTAGAAGTATTAAAGAATTTTCCCTTATTAATTGTCTGCAGCAAGTTGAAAATAACTTATTGAATTTCGGGGGGCATCCCATGGCGGTGGGATGTGAACTTTCCTGTGATAAAATGGATTCCTTTAAGCAGGCTGTCAATATTTACGCTGATAATATGATACAGCCGGAAGATTTAAGAAAAAAAATTCATATTGACACAAAAATCAATTTTAATGATATTAATGCCAAGTTTCTGGAGATGCTATCACTGCTTTCTCCTTTCGGAATGGGCAATCCCAGGCCTATTTTTTTAACAGAGAATGTTGAGATAATTGCCGATCCCATAAAGATTAAAAGGAGGCATATTAAAGCTTTAGTCAGAAATGAAGGTATTGTATTTGAGGCTATCGGCTGGGAAAAAGGTGATTGGAAAGATAGGTTGTTTAAAGGAGATAGGATCAGTATAGTTTATTCTCTAAACTTTTCAGAATATTTGGGAGAAGAACGCCTTTACCTGAACATGGAAGATATAAAGCCCTTCCCTTCTTAAGAAAAACCAGAAGCCCCCCCATTTTATTTCAAACTTACAAAAGTTGTAGGGCCTGGATAAAGGAAAGTCCCTTCGAAAGACAGGGATTTCCCCCACCATTTTTTCTGCGCTTCTGAGCCTTAAGCAAGAATCAGGTTAGTTGATACGAAAACACGCGAATTTT
>CBFDDY010000388.1:0-2011 GCA_965603705.1 uncultured bacterium
ATAGGGAATAGTAAGCCAGTAGGCGGTAGTATGCATTTCGTTTTGGGGAAGAGTCAAATCTCCGGCTCCTGCATTTTCCATAGTATGGAATTTTATTTTTTTAAAGCCTACGACCTGAGTAGCTACATGGACTTCACCGTGAGAAATTGTGTAAGCACCCAGTTGTTTTTTGGCAAAATCTTCCAGGATCTTTATCTTAGTATAATCAATGGCATCGGTATAATAATCTATGTCTGTTCTTTTTACATAAGCTCTTCTCTGTTCAAAATTAAGGTCTTCCACATAGTATTGTATGCCTTCACAGATATATATAGCTTTAGGATGAAGAGCGGTTAATGCCGCTGGGAAATCAACTTTGGCGATTATTTTATGCTTTTCAGTCGTATCCACAACTACAAAGTTGTCTGAACTTATACTTCTTAGGTTTACTGTGTCAGCTGGATAAGCGTCAGAGGTCCAGTACCATTTATCCCGGGATTGATGGAGAATATCTTTTTCTTCTAAAAAGTCAAGGATCTCTCTGATGTCCACGTTGCCAAATTTTTCTCCCTCGACTAAAGGAAGCTCAAAAGCAGCGCACTCGATATGACTTACCAGGATGGAAAGGTTGTCAGGATTAATGAGGGCTTTCTCCGGGTTTTCTGAGAAGAAATAATCGGGATGATTGACGATAAACTGGTCAAGAGGGGAACTGGAGGCCACAAGCACAGCTGCCGATTTTCCGGTTTTTCGACCTGCTCGTCCAGCTCGCTGCCAGGTGCTGGCAATACTTCCTGGATATCCGGCAAGCACAGCAACATCGAGACTGCCGATGTCAATTCCGAGCTCAAGGGCATTTGTTGAGATTACTCCCCTGATCTTCCCTTTGCGCAGGTTCTTTTCGATCTCCCTGCGTTTTAAAGGGAGGTATCCGCCCCGGTATCCCCGGATAAGACCTTCCTGCTGGACGGTTTTTTCAAAATCGTTTTTTAGATAAGTTAGCAGCACTTCGGTTATCAATCTGCTCCGGGCGAATACAACGGTCTGAAGCTGGTTTTTTAAGAAAACAGCAGCTACGCGGCGTGATTCTTTAACATAGGAGCGTCTGATCCCTAAAAACTTGTTAACTACAGGGGGGTTGTAGAAGATAAAATATTTTTCTCCGCTTGGGGCGCCATTGTCCTGTATTAAAGAGACAGGTTCTTCGATAGTTTTTTCTGCCATTTCTACCGGATTTGCAATCGTTGCTGTACAAAGAACAAAGCTTGGGGAAGAACCGTAAAAAGCAGCGATCCGTTTAAGCCGTCGCAAGATGTTAGCCAAGTGGCTGCCAAAAATGCCGCGGTAATTATGCAGTTCATCAATAACAATGTACTGTAGGTTCTCAAAAAGTTTTATCCACTTAGTATGATGCGGAAGGATTCCTGTATGCAGCATGTCTGGATTAGTGATTATGATATGGCCTCGAGCTCGTATTGCTTTTCTGGCATCTTGAGGTGTATCACCGTCATAAGTAAATATGCGGATCTCATCCGGCAGCAATTTAATAGTTTCATCCAGCTCAGACCTTTGGTCCTGTGACAGGGCTTTGGTGGGAAAAAGATAGATAGAGCGGGAAGAAGGATTTTTTAAGATGGAATCGAGAACAGGAAGGTTATAGCAGAGGGTTTTGCCGGATGCGGTTGGGGTGACTACTACGATGTTTTTCTTTTTATGGATCAATTGCCAGGCTTGATGCTGGTGGCTGTATAGCTGGGAAAATCCTTTTTCTTTAAAAGCTTTTACTAAAGAAGGGTGAATCTCCTCGGGATATTGATGGTAACTTCCTTCTCGTGCGGGGATGTGCTTAATAAGTCGCAGGGAATCATCTCTTAGCCCTATTCTTTTTAGTTCTTCTAAAGCTTTCTCAAGATTGTTTTCTTTTTGCATCAGCGTTTTGGCCTTTTTGAATATAATATTATGATTGTAACAAATTGGTCAATCTATTTTCGAACTTATAAAGGTTGTTAGGCATGGATACGGGTAAGTCCCT
>CBFDDY010000389.1:0-2004 GCA_965603705.1 uncultured bacterium
TGCTCAGGCGCCTGGTTCCCAGCCCGACATTCTTATGGATGAATATACCTTCATCGTCGGGTCCCCTGTGAAAGATGGTCCTGCACATCGATGATAACAAAGATGTCGAGACCTTCTCTTCAGGATTAGCGTTGATAAGTCCACATATGCCGCACATAATTAAAGACTCATTGTTCCATTGTTTTATTGTTTCATTGTTAAAATTACTGCCAACTGGCTTAAAGCATGCTCTCCTGAATTATTCAGCTTATTCCGGCATGTATTCAGGGATTATATCCACCCAAAAATATACCCCGAGATATCTTTTCTCATCAGATTCATTGACCTCAAAATGGGGAATTGAACCTTTATCTGATTTTATTGATAACTGGTAGACGTGTATCCATTGGTTCATCCGGAAAAATCGTTTGGGATTAAAGGTGACGGCTCCCCATTCTTTGTGCCCGAGGGATATTTTTTTCTTCTCTCCGCAAAAGCGGATGCTTACCTCATTTTGCCTGCGCGGATTATTTAGGATATGAAAAGTTATTTCTTTGATCGGATAGTAAGTTTTTAGGATCATTTCGGCTTTATACGGCCCCCGCGTCCAGAAGCCTTTTTTTTCCAGCCTTGAGCTTGTTCTCGGAAGGAAATTATCATCCAAAAAATATAACCAGGTGTATTTTACCCCCACTTCCTGTCTACGGGCAGCGGGATTAGTATTGGTCGGGAAATTGTTGACCAAGGTAAGCTCAACCGGAAGCCTATTAAAGGGAAATTTTTTGGCGTGGGTGGCTGGGAAGTGGGAATGCTGCAAAGGGCTTATCAGGATCTGGGCAATAAATATTGAGGCGATAATCCAGCTTATACCAATTTCCTTGTAGTCTCTTTTCAGGCCGGGAAGAAAAAAGAACAGCGGGTATATGCTGAGAAAATACCGGTTTCCCAGAGCCCCGCCGCCGCCGGCATAATTATCCGGCATAAGTATTATGAAAATCAGAATTTCTCCTGCCAGGGCTGCCAGGATAAACCACTGGTATAATTGTTTTTTTCGTATAAAAAACAGGAATAATGCCAGGACAGCAGGGAAAAAATACCAGGTTATGCCTGAAAATCGCCCGAAGAAATAATAGAAAAAATTGTATATGAATACTTTTGGAGGATAGAGGTGTTTTTGGGCATAACCTTCCGAGGTCATAAGCCCTCCTTTAGCATTGTCAAAAGTCAGGTGTTCCTTTTCGAGGGGATACCCTCCCTCCCCATAAAATGTCTTCCTTTCCCCACCCTGGTAATTCCAGTCCCCGGTAACAGCCTGGTTGGCTCCCCAGAAAATACCGGATACCACCAGAAATATTGCAGTCATAAGAAACACCTTAAGGAATCTTTTCTTAAGGAGAGTGTCAAGCAGAAGAGGTCCCATAAGCACTATATTTGGAGGCTTGGAAAATACAGCGATTGCGGCTATTAAACAAGCTAAGTAGTCTGACCAATCTGATAAAAGCAGGGTTTCCAGCTTACTGGCAGGTTTCTTTTCATTTTTATGATGATGGGGAAGGCGTTTATAGAGCCAAAGAAACAGGACACAGAATGCCAGGAATAGGTTAAAAAAATCAGGTGTCATCCAGAGGAAATAAACAGCAGCTATTGAAGCAAAAAGAAAAGTAAATATGAGCAGCAGAGAAAAGCTAGAGGATTTGGACTGGGAATAATAATAGAAGCCCATCAGAAGAATCAATAGTAGTATAAGGGAGTGGAAAACAAAAAATCCATTACATCCGAAAAGCTTGACAAAAGGAGCTGCGAAGAGAGAATAGGCAAATGATTTTGCATAAAAGATCTTGCTGTTTTTTCCTTTTTTTAAAAAGATGCCTAGGGGGCCGGCATCAAAAGCCTTATAATAGCGGATTAAGTCCTTTCTTGTATATTCAATATCGCCATCCTGGGCCAGGCTCTGCGTCATGCTGAAATATATAGCTTCATCGGCAAATAGAAAATTTTTCTGCAGGGTTTGGATGTTTGCGAACA
>CBFDDY010000390.1:0-1956 GCA_965603705.1 uncultured bacterium
ACTATATTGTGAACGAAATAGTAAATAAGATTTGCGTATCAATAATCTAGAATATTTATTTATGAACATGTAACATAAAAATCGACATTTCTTATGAATATAATATATTTTTTGGGTACAGGAGGCTCTGCCCCTACTATTGAGAGGGATAATGCCTCTCTGCTTATCCGCCGGAAAGAGGGACTCGTCTTGATCGACTGCCCGGGAAGTGTGACCCGCAAGATAAAAATGCTTGAGCTTGATCCGCGGAAAGTCCGCTCTATCCTGATCACTCATACCCATCCAGACCATATTTATGGTCTCCCGGCTTTTGTCCACAGCCTTATGCTGGATAAACTCAGCATTAAGCTCTATGGGTCGGAAGAAGCGATTAAGTTTTGCTGCAAGCTGTTGGATATTTTCCAACTCCGGGAGGAAAAAATATTGTGCCGGATTGATTTTATTAAATTAGAAACACAAGATAAGTTCGATTTGTCTCCTGACCTAAAATGCGATGTTTTTAAAGTCCCTCATAAAGAGTCTTCTCTGGCATTTTGTTTTGACTTTGAGCCGGAAAAGAAAAAACTATTGTATTCAGGAGATACTCCGGTTTCGCCGGAACTGTTCAAACATGCAGCTGGGATCGATACACTTATCCATGACTGCAGTACTCCTTCCCGTTTCTCTAAGATATATCCATTTCTTCCCACCATGCATACGGATGCTTTATCTTTGGGACGTATGGCCCAACAAGCGGGGATTAAGCGTCTTATCCCGATTCATTTTTTCGGGGAATTGGATTATTCTATAGATGAGATCAAAAACGAGGTCAGACAGAATTATACAGGGGAACTCATCATCCCTGAAGACTTGACAAAAATAACCATTTAAGCCCAAGAATCCTTAATTAATTCGCTGCGCGAAGTAAAAGAATAAAGGCGGAGAGGGAAAGAATCAGGTCAGTTGATACGAAAACACGCGGATTTTCCCCAGCGTGGAAAATCCGCTCGGATACAGTCTTCGCTCTCTTCTCCTTAAAGGAGAAGAACCATGCCCGCTCATCCTTGCTCACGGTTTTCTTAATCAATTAACCTGATTCTTTTTTCTGCTATCTTGGCAAAAAATTGGGGGAACTTCTGGTTTTTCTGGCTCATCGCAATAATGGATACATAGATTGTTAATTGAAAGTGTGCCTAATGAAATTCTGGTGTGGCTGAAGCGACATTGAAGATTTAGCCTTCTGATGAGGCTTTTCGAGGGAATCCGACGTAGTCGGACGCTGAGTATGTTTGACCCACGGACGGGGGGAGTTACGCAGGCGCTGAGAAAAACGAAGAAGAATGGCGTTTGAAATCTGAACGAGCACAAGCCACACCCGAATTTCATCTCTCTGTTTACTATTTCCTATTTACTTAGTATCATTCATATCTACTATAGAAGGATACTGAATGCTCAAGCATATATATATTTTATTATTTATTTTTTCCCTTGCTTTAAATCTACAGGCTCAAGAAGCTGTAATAATCGACCATAATTGTACTGATATCTCAAAAATACCTGATACTTGGATTTTAGAAGCCAAAGACAACCTGAGGATCGGATACGGCCATACTTCTCACGGCAGTCAGCTGGTTACCGGAATAGAGGCATACAGAGGTGACCCGGGTTCCATGTATTATTATTCCTATTCGAGCTGGGGGCTGGAAGCGGGTAAGTTTCTCAATGATTTATGGGGTAATGCAGGAGGAGCAAATGATTTGGGGCATAATGGTAATCTCGAATGGAGAGATGCTACTGTTTATATGATGAGTCTGGCTGATAATGATAGAAATGTAATAATCTGGGCATGGTGTGGGGGAGTAAGTGATAACACCCAAGCGGGAATAAAAACATATCTGGATGCAATGTCTACCCTTGAAGAACAGTATCCGGATGTTACTTTTGTTTATATGACTGGGCATCTGGATGGAAGTGGTG
>CBFDDY010000391.1:0-1942 GCA_965603705.1 uncultured bacterium
CATTCCATCAGATGTCAATATTGTTCTGCAAGCGATATGATGGTAGGGGTCACAACTGAAGTTAAGAAAGGTGAAAAAAAATACTGGCTGCTTGCCTTTAGAGATGTAGGTCCGCTGGATGCTTTTGATGCGGTGCCCCGGTTAAAAATTGAGAAGTTGGCACTGATCAAGCCAGATTAATGTGAGGAGAACAACAAGCATACGCTTGGCACTTGTATCCATTTCTTTGAGAGCGCCCTCTCGACGCTTCTTTTTGCTGGTTAGATAAGACAGATCCCAATTCAGGAGTTCAAATTTCTCTTCATCTGAAAAATCTTGAAAGAGTTTCTCACTGTTAGATAGCTTGCTAAAAAATCCCATAATGAACTTCCCAATACTTTTATTATAGACATGCAGAATATGCAAGTCTGACTAACAGATCTTATTGATAAATAACAAAATAAAAAAAACCCTCGCCTGAGGAAAACAGCTTAAACCACCCATTTTATAGGGAAAATTACCGTTATAAGCAGCTGACAACACAGCGCTTGTTAAGTTATATGCTTAAAGCTTATTTTGAGTACAAAAATAGAGCTTTTAACAAAACCTTCTCCCCGGACGATTCATGGATACTGTTTGTTTGCAGTGCTATCCGCTAGTCACACTATAATCACAACTATAATCACACAAAGCGCTAAACTCATAGGGATACCGGTACTTGCCTCGCACATAAAGCAACACATCAGCCCTGTTGCATCCTTTTAATGTTGACTCGACTGCTATTTCAGGAGATTTTCTGCCAGCCAGAATTCGTAGCCCCCTCCTATCCATCTTGAGTAGGTTAGTCTTTTTCCATCAGGGGAAAATTCCGGGCTTCGACCTCGAATATTCAGTTTCACGGGCTCTCCTCCATCCAAACGGATTTTGTAAAGCTCAAAGTCCATTCCCTTGAGCCGACTTTCGTAGATAATCTCTTTCCCATCCGGGGACCAGCAGAGAGTATATTCTCCTCCCTTGGTTATCAGCTTGGGATTTCTTCCATCGACATCCATGGTCCATATAGAATACATGCCTTCCTTGTTATACTGCCCATAGTCAAAAAGTATAAAAGCAATTTTCCGTCCATCAGGGGACCAGCGGCAGCAGCTGTACCAGAGGCCTGCTTTATCCGCAGCGATGAGTGTTCTTGGTTCACCTTCATCCACAGGGATTGTGCTTATTCCCGATAAACGCTTTTTTATGTATTCAGTGGAATTGGCATATTTGGATGGCCTGATACTATATGTGAACACAATTGATCTGCCGTCAGGTGATAGATGGAGACTTCCGATTTCTCCGGGAATTGTCGACATTTCCTCCGGATCTCCCCCTGCAGCAGACACAGTCATAAGAATCGAATACTTGGGTGCTTTTCTCTGGGTAAAAATGATCTTTTTTCCATCAGGAGACCAGATAAATGTTCCCACTCTTCGGTCAAGGACAAGCTTAGGCTCTCCCCCTTTTGATAACACGGCCCACAGCTGAAAAGTGTTCAAAGACCTGAGATAATCTGAGCGAAAAGCAATCTTTTCTCCATCAGGAGACCAGCGGGGTTTGTAATTGCCACAAGGAAATTGGGTCAATTGAGTTTCTTCTGATCCATCGGGATTAGCGGTGAAAATGTGTTGAGTCCGAAATGCGGTGGGAAATCCGATACTTCCGTCTTTCGTCCAGTTTCCTCCCAGGATATGGGTTTCCCGTGTAACCTGAACAGGAACGCCCTCAGGCTTCCCTTCAGAGGAAATTCTGATGATCCAGATTTGAGGATTTCCAGCTCTGTACGAAGCGAATGCAAGCCATTTACCGTCATAGGCCCACACCGGGCGTCTGTCCACAGCCGGATTAGATGTGATTGGGATGGATTCTCCTCCATTGGAAGGTATCACATAGATATCCGTATTGCCTTTGTGCACCGCCGTATAGG
>CBFDDY010000392.1:0-1914 GCA_965603705.1 uncultured bacterium
TCTAACTCCTCAGAATGCAGCATGTTTGGCTTTTCAATACAGGCTATAACTTTTAGTCTGTCACTCAATTCATCTGCAAACATTTTACCGGGCTGAGTAAAATGAGAGAGGACACCTTGAAAATGAGGTAAGTTTATAACAACAAATTTGAATTTTTTATTTTTTGCCTCTTGTACCGGAGCCCAAGTAAGATCCAATCCAGACAGATCAATAAGTTTTGACTTTATCTTCCACAAGCTTTTGTTTTTAACTTTTTTCTCAAGCAAAGCACGTATTTTAAGCAGGGCCCATTGCCTAAAGACTTCATTGTGAGTAAGTTCCGGGATCCATTTATTATGCGCGACACCTTTGATCTCCACCCGGGAGCCGCCCCTGCAGCTTACATTTACATCCTCGCGTCCGGAGCCGATGCCGATATTGACCCTGCCTGTGCTGCGGTTGAGGAAGCGGATATATTCCGCTCCTTCTCTCACTTCATCCGGATTGGCAAAATCAGGATAAGTTACGGTTTCGATCAAGGGTATTCCCAGCCGATCTGTCTGATAAATCCGGACATGGCCTACATCAGAGATCTCCCGGCAGGAATCTTCTTCAATGCTGAGTTGGATTAGTCTTACTTTTTTATTTCTTAGCTGTATCTCTCCTTCTATTCCTAGAATTGCAGTGCGCTGAAACCCGGTGGGAATGCTTCCGTCCAGATACTGTTTTCGAATAATGTGGACTTCACCCACAATATTCAGCTTGCACAACAAGGAAATCTCAAGGGCAATATCCAGTGCTTCCCGATTAAGGGAAAATGGAGGAGTGTCATCTATGTCATAAGTACATGCTGTCTCATTTTTAATACGATAGATTATTTGCTTTCGGGTCTTAAACTCCATAAGAGCAGTCCCGTCATACTCTCCCAGTTCGCTTAAAGTCGGACGCATGTGGCGAATAACTTCAGCGTCATATTCATCTTTAGGGTTATAAAGACCGGCAGGACAGTTGCAGAAAAGTTTCTTTTTTGTTTTTAACTGTTGGTGGACCTCAAGCCCGGACTTAAAACCTACCCGCTCGTAATCAGCTTGATAGGCTTTTTTACGGGGAATAAAACCAACAACTTGTTTACTGGATTCATAATTATCACGGGGATTAAAATTATTGGGATCATTATCGTCATTCATGGCAAAAACCGCTTCAAAAAAAATGAAGGGCTATTGTAACAAAAAAAACGCTAAAGACCCAGCTTATTGTTTGTGTATTTTGTAATCAGCAGAACCCGCAGTTCCCGATACATCTTTACAATCTTTTCCATGCAGGAGCGGGTATAATCAGTCAAAAATTTATGCGCAAGCCCAGGATTCTTCTCATACAGTTCCAATGCTTTGGCATCGATATCCGCCTGTTCTTTGAAAAATCCGGACTCAAGCGGATCACGCCCAGCTCTGAGGTCTTTAACTGCTTCCTGCCACCTTAAATAGAGCAGGTTCTCGACAAAATCAATTGCCCAACGGGCTGAGTCCTCGCTGAATTTATTCGGATCATACGTTTTATATAAAGGCGAGATCTCCTGCACACCTGAATAGATAGGGGCATAAGTGCTGACATATTGATTGTCAAGATAAAACCAGTAAACTCCTCTTAAGGGAGGCGGCAGCCAGCCCCGGATCTGAGCCACCATCCCATATCCGCCTCTTGACACAGGACGCCGCCAAGTTATATCCAGAAGCTCCCGCATATCTTTGGTGGGAAACGGGGTAGTCAAAGGGCTCTTTTTCATACCACCTTTCCCATCCGGAACCAGCCAGTCCGTATCAGAAGTCATGTCATAGATCGTTCCTTCAAAAACAGAGCGCTGGAAGGCTATAACATCTTGGACGGAAAGCTTTTTTTCCGGCTTAACAGAGAAAGGATATATGGAGATGGGCTCGA
>CBFDDY010000393.1:0-1909 GCA_965603705.1 uncultured bacterium
TGTCCTTCTTATACTATTATTAATATAGAAGATGGCAAAATCACCAAAAGGGAGGAAATCCCAAATCCTGGGCATGAGCCCGGATTTCTGCCCCAGTTTTTAGCGGAAAAAGGAGTTAGCACCATTATTGCCGGCGGGATGGGTCCGCGCGCCCAGAGTTTATTCGCCCAGAAAAATATCGCAACAATAACAGGCATTCAGGGATCGGTCGACGAAGTTATTGAAAAGTGCTTAAAAAACGAGCTCAAAGCCGGAGAAGACCTTTGCGGGCACAAACAAGAAGAAGTTCATGAGTACAGCGACGGCACCTACAAAGAACAAGTAGCGGCTCACAAAGGAACAAAGATCTGCATCACAGCCAAGGGTAAAGATCTAGAAGCCGAGGTCGACCCTCGTTTTGGCAGGGCCCAATATTTTTTGCTGCTCGACCCCATAGCAATGCAGATAGAGGCGTTGGAAAATCCTTACAAAGATACAGCCCAGGGTGCTGGTATTCAAACCGCTCAGCTACTCGCTGACAAAGGTGTCAGTGTGCTTTTAACCGGTCATGTCGGCCCCAAAGCAGACGGTGTGCTGAAAGCCGCTGGTATTCAAGCTGTTAACGGAGTGTCAGGTAAAGTCAAAGAAGTAATCCAGAATTTCGCAAAAGAGGTCAAATGATGTCGAATCCTGAACAACAAAAGAAAATGGATGAAGAAAACAAGAGAGTAGAGGAAGCTTTAGTAAAAATTAAAAACCGTCTGCTCGTATTCAGCGGCAAAGGCGGCGTCGGGAAAAGCACTGTTGCTGCTAATCTTGCCCTGGCCTTTGCCAAGCAGGGAAAAAAAGTAGGGCTATTGGACATAGACATCCATGGCCCCAATTTGGCCAAAATGCTCGGGGTCGAAGATAAACGCCTGGAAACATCAGCTGATGGCATAAAACCAGTTGCCGTAAATAAAAACCTTGGTTTAGTTTCAATGTCTTTCCTGCTGGAAGACCCGGATCTACCGGTAATCTGGCGTGGCCCCATGAAAATGAAAGCAATCAAGCAATTTTTAGGGGACGTGACCTGGGGCGATCTGGATTGGCTGATCATTGATTCACCACCAGGAACTGGAGATGAACCTTTATCCATAGCCCAACTAATTCCTGCCTCAGGAGCTGTGATAGTAACAACCCCCCAAGAAGTATCTCTTATGGACTCCCGCAAAGCAATAGCATTTGCCCGCAAACTTAATCTTGACATCACTGGCATTATAGAAAACATGAGTGGATTGACCTGTCCCCACTGTGGAGAGAATATAGATCTTTTCAAACAAGGAGGAGGCCAGAAAGCTGCGGCCGAGTTGGGCATCCCATTTTTGGGCAAAATCCCTATAAATCCCGATATCGTAACTTTGGGTGATGAAGGAAAGTCCTTTCTAGACAGCCACCCTGATTCTGAGGCAAGTAAAGCTTTTGTGAAAATAGTAGAAAAAATAATAAAAAAATAACTCAGGATATATACATTTATAAGAAGGAGTTAATATGAAAAAAGTAGGAATCATAATATGCGGACGTTACCAGTCCTGCGGAGGAGGGAAATGCCTGCGGGCGCTTCGGGAAAGAACCGGCGCATTTTCCATATACCCAAAAGATGAAGATGTCCAGCTTGTAGGCTATTCCTACTGCGGCGGCTGCCCGGGAGGAAACGTGGAATATGTACCCGAAGAAATGATAAAAAACGGGGCGGAAGCCATCCACCTTGCCACTGGCCTTGTCGTTGGATATCCACCCTGCCCCAGGATCCGGCATTTCAAACAGTTTATCGAAAGCCATTATGAAGTACCGGTTGTTATCGGAACCCACCCGATTCCCCTTAAATATTTAGAAGCGCATGAAAAGCTCCCCTTTTGGAAAAAGACTAACATGGAGGAAATAGCTGGAG
>CBFDDY010000394.1:0-1901 GCA_965603705.1 uncultured bacterium
GCAAGTTGCATCGCATTTTTTGAATTGGCAGGAGAAAGAAAGCTTGCATTGAGCAAGTATTGGATGGCTTCTTCAGCAAGAGTAGAATTGTTTTTAGCTTGAGGGGCAAGGAGGATGCCTATATTGTAAGCGATTTCCCCGGTTTTTTTCATAGAGTAAGATTGTTTATAGTATTTCAGTGCTTCATTTTTATTTCCGAGGCGATGGAGGGTTTTTGCATAGATAGTAATGCTTCCATAATCTTTTAGAATCGGAACTGCGATTTTTAAAGCTGCTTCAGCATTTGTATAGGATTTTGTTTTGTAAAGGGTTTGTCCCAGCTGGGCGAGGGTAGTTATGATCTGTTTATTTTTAAGGATTTTATAGGAATTTGAATATGCCGCAACAGCACTTTTATATTTTTTATTTTTTTCCATCGCCTGGGCTTGGGCAAAATATCCGGCGCCTCTGAATTGATTCCAAATTTTTTCCCTTCCGGCTTCGGACTCTTTTCCTTTCGCGGTATTAGCGATACTTACAACCTGGCCTGCATATTTAGTTGCTTTTGAGAGGATTTTGCCCTGATGTGAATATATTGTCGAAACATTGAGCAAGACCTGGCATGTGGTTGTATCATCCAGTCCTCCCAGAGTTAGAGCTTTTTCTCCGTATTTGATAATATCCGCAGGAGTTTTTCCTTTGTATTGATCATTACAAAGGCTGGCACAGGCGAAATTTTCGTACTGACTTCCCTGTCCTTCATATTCAGATATCCAGTCCTTTAATAATTTTATGCGCTGGTTTACATCATTTGAGTTCATGGCTTTGATGTAAGCAGCATTCGCTGAATCCTGGGCAGGAAGAGATGTAAATAATATTAGCATTATACTTAGGGTGGATAGGAGTGTCTTTTTCATTTTGCATCCTCTCATCTTAATTTTTTTGGCATGATATCCTTAAATATAATAAAAGTCAAATATACTTCGGTTATAGAACATTCTTCTAATTATTAAACTATAATAGCAAAAAACATGCCAAATTTGAAGCATAATTTAATTTAGATGTATTTTAGACATTTTATTGTAATTCATATAAAATAATTTTATGCAAGCAGAAAAAACTGATTTTGTTTCCAGATTTTTAGATGCGGTAGGCAGGCCCTGCCAAGAAGGGGTATTTCTCAAGAATTATTCAAACTTCAAGGTCGGAGGAAGGGCTGATTATTTTTTTGACGCCAGGACGGAAAAAGAGCTGGTAAGCGTTGTGCATTTTATAAAAACCTTTTCTCTTTTATATTATATAATCGGGGGGGGGTATAATATTTTATTTTCAGATGAAGGATTTCGCGGCCTTATTATCCAAAATTCTATAAACGGGCTGAAAAAGGATGACAAGAAAGCAATCAAAGTCAAATCCGGAACTCCATTGAAAGAGTTGGTTGGCTTCTGCCAGCATGAAGGGGTGGGAGGCCTTGAGTTTCTGGCTGGAATCCCGGGAACTGTGGGCGGTGCTGTTTGTGGTAATGCCGGAGCATTAGACTGTGATATCGGCAGTCTAGTGATAGATGCCCGAATTTTGGCAGAATCAGGGAAGATAATCCAGGTCGAGAAAAATTATTTTAGGTTTGGATACCGCTGGAGCAGGTTAAAAAACAATAAAGATGTGCTGCTTGACGTAAGGCTTCAGGGCAAGAGTAGAGCGCAGGAAGAGATTAAAAAGAGCATAGATGAGAACCTTCAGACAAGAAAAAGAAAACATCCTCCCTCTGGGACAGCCTGTGCTGGAAGTTATTTTAAAAATCCGGTTCTTCCTTCTGGAGAAAAATTAGCTGCGGCTGCTCTTCTTGACCAAGTGGACGCTAAAGGAAAAAAAGCAGGAGATGCAGCTGTATATTCAGGGCACGCAAATTTCATTATTAACCA
>CBFDDY010000395.1:0-1848 GCA_965603705.1 uncultured bacterium
AAGAGAAGGCAATGTTATTTTTTCCTCTTGGTTCATGCATGGCAAAGCTTTGTTTTTTTACTGTTAGTACATATTTTTCCGCCTCTTTGCCGATTTTTTTGGCTGCCCGCCAGCTTCCTTCGGCCAGGAGGTCTCCAAATCCTTCCCGGAAAGCTATCTTACGTACCATTTCCAGGGCAGCCTCGCCATTACCGAACTTAAGTTCCAGGCCGTCAGTATCTTCTTTTGTAAGGATTCCGTTTTCAAAACATTCCATGGCAAAAGTTATTGACATGCCTGCATCTATCGTATCCAAAGAATAGCGGTTGCAGAGTTCGTGGGCTTTGGCAATTACTTCTATATCGTCAACGAGCATATTAGGGCCAAAAGCTCCGGATGTCTCATATTCGGGTCCTCCGAATCTTGGATCAATATCGAATTTCCCCCCGGCTGCTACTTGTTTGCACCGTATGGGGCAGGCATAACAAGTATCCCGGCCTGATAACACAGTTTCTTTGAGTTTGTTAAAAGTCACACTCTCCACTTTGTCATAGGAGCCGCCGTGGAAATTTTTAGTGGGTAATACGCCGTCGGCATCCAGATCCTCCAAATCCCAGCCCAAAGTCCCTCCTTCTGTTAGAATCTGGCAGACCGGGTGCTCTTTCCTGTTTTTTATAAAAAATGATGATAGCTCCCGGAGTTTATCCATATCATGAAATTCAAGCTTCATCTTTCCGCGGGCTGCAATAGCTTTAAGGTTTTTTGAACCAAAAACAGCGCCCATGCCGCTGCGGCCATTAGCATGCCGCAGGTCCTGAAGCAAACAGGCATATCGCACCAGGTTTTCTCCGCCCTGCCCGATTGTGACTGTCTGGATCTTATTGTCCCCGTTTTCCTCCCGGATCTTTTCCTGAGTGAAGCCTGTGTCATTTCCCCAGAGATGAGAGGCGTCTTTAATTTCGACTTTGCCGTCTGTGACCCAAAGGTAAACCGGTTTTTTTGCTTTTCCTTTGATAATAATTGCATCAAATCCGGCTCGTTTAAGTTCTACAGAGAAGAATCCGCCTGATTCCGATTCGCCAAATCCGTCATTTAAAGGCGATTTAGCTGCTACTGTATACCGGTTTGCTCCCGCCAAGGGAGTCCCTGTCAGGACAGAAGTTGTAATCACCAAGACATTTTCCGGGCCTAAGGCATCAATCCCAGGTTCAATTTCCGTTAAAAGAAAATATGAAGCCATAGCACTGCCGCCCATAAAAGTCCGGTAAAAATAATCGTCTTTCTCGATCACTTTATAATCAAGTTTGTTTAGATCTACTTTTAGTATTTTTCCTACATATCCGGGAGCCATAATTCCTCCTTAAAGTTTTTTATTATTTTATAGTTTTCCGCTTTAAAATCAAAGTGCAATTTGTTTATTAGCGAACTTATTTTTTTAATATACTTTTTAAGGCAGCGATGAATCTTTCCACATTCTCAGGGCGAGCAGTGTGTCCCATCAGCCCAATGCGCCAGATTTTTCCGGCAAGCGGACCCAATCCAGCTCCGATCTCGATCTTGTATTTGAGGCGAAGCTCTTTTCGTCCGCCAGCATCATCAATTCCTGCCGGAATATGGATCGAGTTCAACATCGGGAGGCGGAATTCAGGCTCGACCAGCATTTTAATCCCCAGATCTTTAAGTCCGGCGACCAGTTTCTTGTGATTTTCCAGGTGGCGCTTATATACGTTTTCCAGCCCTTCTTCGACAATAAGGTAGAGGGCCTGGTTAAGCGCATATAGCATATTTACAGGAGCGGTATGGTGATAGACTCTGGTCTTTCCTTCCCAGTACTTTGTCAGCATACTAAGATCCAGGTACCAGTTTGGG
>CBFDDY010000396.1:0-1831 GCA_965603705.1 uncultured bacterium
AAGGCTCTTTGGGTCCCTGAGGATATGAAAAAATTCCTTGATAATAATGGCTTTAATTCGTTTCATGGTCAGTTACTGCCTTTTTAAACAGGTCTTCCATAGAGTCCATATTTTCATTTTTCAAGAGAGAGGACGGTTCTCCCTGGCGGATGATTTTTCCGTTATGGATGATTATTATTCGGTCCGCATACTCAGCCTCATCAAGATTGTGAGTGGTTACAAGTATGGTTTTCCCGGCTTTTTTCAGTTTATAGATCTGCATCCAGAAATTGCGGCGGTTTTTCGGATCTACTCCTGATGTGGGTTCGTCTAAAAATATAATATCAGGATCAGGCATAAGGCAAGTAAAAAGCGCTACCTGTTGTTTTATTCCCGGGGGGATATCCATGATCTTTTGTTTAAGTATCTCCATTGGTATCGTGTCTGTAATTTGCTGCTGAAACTTTTTTATTTCCTTTCTCGGCAGCCCGGAAATCCCTCCAAAGAATTCAATATTTTCCAATGAGGTCAAAAGCGGGTAAAGGGAAAACTTCTGTGACATATAACCGGTAAAGGTCTTGATCTGTTTAATCTGTTTTTTGACATTTAGGCCTTTGACAAAAACATTGCCTGAGGTTATACGCAGCAGGCCGTTGATCATTTTAATGGTGGTGGTTTTTCCGGCGCCGTTCGGCCCTAAAAATCCCAATATTTCACCGTAGTGTATGTTAAAACTTATCCGGTTGACTGCCGTAAAACTGCCGAATTTTTTGGTAAGTTCGCTTACCTGGATAATGTCTTCACCCTGCATTTATGTCCCTTTCATAATAGAGATAGATATCTTCAAGGGTGGGGCTTACATTTTTAACCTCTTTTGCCGGGATTCTATCAATAAAACCGGCTGTTCCACTTTGCATATATTTAAGATACCGTCCCCGCATATATACATTGTCTGTTATCTCGTTGTCTGCCCGGATAGATTCAATTGCTGCAAAGATATTTCCCGCCGGCAATATTCTGAACAGCCGGCCCGGAAAATTTTCTTTAAGAGACTGGATAGAGCCCTGCTTGATGATCTTTCCATTTTTTATAAAAACTATGTCATCTCCTTTTTCTGCTTCATCAAGATAAGGAGTGGATACTATGATTGTTTTGCCTTCCTGCTTAAGCTCTTCGATGATATTGAAAAACTCGATCCGCGAGAGAGGGTCGACTCCGGTTGTAGGCTCATCGAGGATGATGATATCAGGCGAGGAAAGAAGAATTGTAGATAGAGCCAGCTTCTGTTTCATCCCTCCGGATAGAGCCCCAGCTCGCCTTTTTTTAAAGGGAAGCATGCCGGTTTTTTCCAGCAACCGCTTTTTTAAATCCTCCCTCCGGCGGTGGGGGACCTGTTGGATATCCGAAAAAAAATTCATGTTCTCCTCGACACTAAGGTCTGTATAAAGCGAGAATCGCTCGGGCATATAACCTGTAATTGAGGTTATTTTTGAAAAATCACTGCCTACAGGTTTCCGGTCAAGATAAATTTCGCCCCTATCTTTTTTTACAAGGCCTAATATCATCTTAAGCAAAGTGGATTTACCGGCACCATCTGCTCCTGCCAGAATAGTAAGCGATTCCGGAGCAATGGATAAAGAGATATTGTCCACAGCTTTTATGCTGTCAAATGATTTGGAGAGGCCTTCAAGTTTTAGCATTTAACCTATTTCTTGATCTGCACTGTAACCGGCATGCCGATCTTGAAGAACTCAAGGTCTTTATCGATCCTTATCTTAACTTGATAAAGAAGTGATTTGCGTTCTTTTTCAGAAATTATGTATTTTGGGGAAAATTCCGCTTTCCGGCCGAA
>CBFDDY010000397.1:0-1813 GCA_965603705.1 uncultured bacterium
TGTAGCCGGATCTTATTTCGGCGATAAAATGTCTCCCTTTTCGGATGTGACCAACCTGGCGCCGGTTGCTGCGGGCTCAAATCTCTTTGACCATATAAAACATATGATGTGGTCAGCAACTCCTGCCTGGATATTAGGGCTTCTGATTTACTTTTTTGTCGGGCTCGGATATGGCAGCTCCAAGGTAGAATCAGAAAGCATGACTCTCATAACAGAAACACTTAAAACCAATTTTAACTTCAATATTCTGCTGCTTTTTCCTATGGTAATAGTCTTCTATTTTGCCGCCACTAAAAAACCTACGATCCCGGGAATGCTTTTTTCATCTTTTATAGCAGGAATTCTTGCTATTATCTTTCAGAAAGCTTCCATCCCGGAAATTGCCACGGCAATAAATACCGGTTATGAATCCACAACCGGAGTCGCTCAGGTAGACCAGCTTATCTCAAGGGGTGGAATGATGAGCATGATGGAAACTCAATTGGTCGCTTTTACAGCCTTCAGTTTTGGGGGGATTATGCAGGCAACTGGGCTTTTATCAGTCATATTAGAAAAAGTAATGAAATTTGCTCGTAAGGTTTCGAGTTTAGTGCTTACATCAATTTCTCTTTCTATTATCACTGCTCTTGTAACCGGGAGTTCTTATCTTTCTATGATAATCCCCGAAGAACTGCTTGCCCCGGCCTACAGTAAAAAAGGCCTGGCCGCTAAAAATCTGTCCCGGATCGCTGAAGAAAGTGGAGCAATAATAGTTCCTTTAATACCATGGAGTATGGCAGGCGTTTATATAACTGGAACAATAGGAGTCTCTACTTTCTCTTATCTCCCCTGGGCCATAATGAATTATACCTCGGTTTTTATCCTGATTGCATTTGGATTTACAGGATTTACTATGGCTCCAAAAATAAGAGAAGATGAAACTCAAATAGGAAGTTGACTTTATTTATATGAATAGTTAAGGATAGTTAGGGCGGACTGGAATTATTCGTAGTTTTTATTTATATCAGAAAAAGCTTTTGCAAATTTTTTTTGCGCTTCTTTTCGTTTTTCTTTTTCCATTGCAGAAGTAGTGTCAAATCTGCGCTCGGCCTCGCTTTTTTTCTTTTTTTCTTTTAAAAGCAGCTCATCCAAAGAACTTTTTTTCTTTTTTCTTTTTTCGGTTTTAATGAAATCCCCTGATTCAGCATCTATCCAGAATACAACTCTACATACTGGGCAGGTGATTTTTAAAACTTTTACTTTTTCCTTTACCGCTTTATCTTCCACCATCAACAATTTATCAAAAAAAGCTAGCGCAAGCAAGAAAAATAGAGGCGGTCATTTCGGCATTTCTATCTGGTGCTTTTTTATCAGTTTAAAAAGCCCCTGGCGGCTGAGACCGATCTCCTCTGCCGTTCTGGTTCGATTATAGCCAAACTTGACCAATGCTTGATTCAAAAACCTTTTCTCAAACTCAGCCTTTGCCTGAAAAAATCCATTATCCGGTTTACTGTAGCTGAGTTTTCGCTGGTTTATCCTTGAGGATAAATCTTCAGTTTTCATAAGGCAAGAATCGCTATTTAACACCAACCATCTCCGAATCTCATTTTCAAGCTCCCGGATATTCCCCGGCCAAGAATAATTCAGAAGAAGTTCTAATGCCTTAGAACCCACCTCAATTTTATCACTGCTTATTTCTCTGGAATGTTTTTTAATGAAGTGCTTAATAAGCAGAGGAATATCCTTATTTCTCTCTCTTAAAGGGCTTATTTCAATCGTAACAATTTTAAGACGGTAATACAGGTCTTCTCGAAAATTACCCTTCAAAACCTCC
>CBFDDY010000398.1:0-1805 GCA_965603705.1 uncultured bacterium
CCATCAGCCAGTCATAATCTTCGTCTCTTGGCTTTAGATTCCCTGTATGCTCCTGCTGAATTTTAGCAAAGAAAAGCTCTGCCCCATCCGGATTCAAGCGGGGAATGACATAAAATGTCCGCTTATCAAGGATTTTTGTCACTTTATCGTCCTTGCCGTATTGTTTAACAAAATATTCCGCTATTCCCAGGGCAACCTCACTGCCGATTACATGGTCTCCCTCCAGGTTTCCACATATAAGAAGGGCCTGTTTCTCCAAAGGCGAGGGGCCGTTTGAACCGGAAATGCGAAGCAGCCAGATTTCTTTTCCCTTGAGCGTTTTGCCAATAGATATCAATTTTGTGATATATGTGTTCTGAGACGCGATCTGTTTTAGAGCAGAGCTGAGAGCTTGAAAGTCATGATAGCCCTGCGAAACATTTTCAGATGCACCGCCTATTAGAGGAAAGATTAACAACAGGAAAAAAAGACAGCTTATCAGAATGATTTTAGAGAAAGTCTTCATGAAATAAACCTCCTATAGGATTTTTTCTCAACACATCATACGTTTTTTAGACTATAGTTTAAAGAAAATCTTTCAACCTAACTCATTCATAAAAAATGTCGAGATATAATTCATGTACTTTTCCGGGAAGGTATAAGCAAGCTGACCGCCGGATTAACCACCAGAGACACAATCATGCCAATAGTGCCCGCTTCCGGAGGAGAGAATCTCAAAGCATACAGGCCTAAACAAGTAGTTACTCCTGCCAGAGACGACAGGATAGCCCCGGCTTTATGAGCCCGCTTCCAGAACAAGCCCCAAACAAAAGGCCCCAGAAAAGCCGCCCCAATGGCCCCCCAGGATATCGAGAGGATAGCCACAATTGAAGCCGGTTTAAAATAGGCTAAAACAGCGGATACAAGGATAAAAAAAGCGCTGCAGGCTCTCATCAGCATCATCAGCCTCTTATCACTGGCCTGGGTGTTAATAAAACCCGCATACAGGTCTTTGGCAATGGCTGAACTCGAGATCAAAACAAGGGCAGCCAGAGTTGACATAGAGGCGGAAAGGATCAAAAGCAGTATCAGGACCGAAAGGGATTCCGGGATCACATTAGCCAGCATTTCAGGCATCAAGGCATCAAAAACCGGTTTTCCTTCCTTAAAAGCATTGGGAGTAGCTGCAGGTGAGAGGAAGAGGCGGGTTGCAGCTCCAGTGAAATAGGCAACTCCTGTTATGATCACAGCGAAACAGGTTGAAGAGACCATGCCTATCCGGATCGCCCGCCTGTCCTTTATAGCATAAAATTTCTGCACCAGCTGCGGCATGGCAAAAGGGGCCACACTGGTCAGAAAAACCAGGCAAAATAGCGGCCAGAGCCCCCCGGGCCCAACTGCTGCCGTTAAGCGGGGATCGATATCGGAGAGGGTCCGGGTCATATGGGCCAAACCCTGTCCTTTGTCCACAGTGCTTAAGAAAAGGATCACAACCCCGATACACATGATTATGCCAAAGATAACATCGATCATGGTCATAGATTTGTAGCCACCCAGCACTAAGTAGGCGGCTGTAAAGGTACCCATAAAGAGCAGGGCAATCCAGTATTTCATCTTAAAATTTGACCTGAACAGGTAAGATAAGCCTATAAAAACCGCGGCGGAATAGGGAATAAAGAAAACAAATATAGCGACAGAAGAAAACAGCCGCAAGAACCTGCTGTTATAGCGCTTTTCAAAATACTCGGACATGGTGGAAACCTTATATTCGAGAGACATCTGCTTGATGCGGTGCCCCATAAGCCACCATACCCCCAGGACTCCGA
>CBFDDY010000399.1:0-1803 GCA_965603705.1 uncultured bacterium
CGCAGACGCCGAGAAAAACGAAGAGGAATGGCGTTAAAAATCTGAAGCGAGCACAGGCCACACCTGAATTTCATCTTTTATGAATAGGTCAGGTTAGTTTTAAGAAATGAAACTAAGACAGGTCAAGTTTAAGAATAAAAGGATAAGGACAGCCAAAATGAAAGATAAACTAACGGCTTTGATTCTTGTATTTTTTTCTCTAAGTATGCTGCTGTTTTCGGCAGCCAAGGGCAAGGAAAAAGACTTTTCTCAAAGGCACCAGGAATTTCTTAACCTTACCAGATATATTATCCTTGATGAGGAAAGAAATGTCTTTAACCAACTGACGGCAGACCGGGAAAGAGATATTTTTGTAAAAGCTTTTTGGAAGCAGCGGGACCCAACGCCGGGTACGCCTGATAATGAATATAAAACCCAGCATATAATAAGGTTCAACTATGCTAATAAATTCTACGGCCGCGGCACTTCGCGTCCAGGGTGGATGACGGATATGGGCAGAATCCATATTCTTATGGGAGAGCCGGTCAGCAAAGAAAGGTTTGAGACAACCATTGGTATTCGTCCAATTCAAGCCTGGTTTTATTATGGAGACCCGGATAAAGGGCTGCCTACTCATTTTGCGGTGGTTTTTTTTAAACGGGGGGGATTTGGGGAATTCAGGTTGTATGACCATATAGCAGACGGGCCTACCGCTCTTTTAGTGGAGGGGAGGGACATGGATCCGGCTGATTTTGAAACCATGTTTAATAAGATAAGAGAGCTTTCTCCTACTTTATCTCTTATCTCTCATTCCATGATCCCTGGGGATGTTCCTTTTGATTTTCAACCCTCGCCCGTTAATAATATTATCATGGCTGAAATATTTGATTCGCCGAAACAGGATGTTAATCCTACATATGCTACTAATTTTTTAGATTATAAAGGTATAGTCGACACTGCTTATATGACAAACTTTGTGGAAAGTACCTCTTTTACGCAGATTATCCGTGACCCTATAATGGGTATAGATTTTCTCCATTTTTCTATTGCTCCTAAAAATCTTTCGGTTGATTATTATGAGCCTAAGGACCAGTATTATTGTAATTTTTCGGTAAGCGCCAGCTTGCGTATTGATGAGGAGATTATCTTTCAGTATTCCAAGGATTTCCCTTTTTATTTTAATCCTGAAGACATTGACCGTGTCAGGGCAAATGGAGTTGCAATAGAAGATTCCTTCCCTGTTATAAGCGGAAAGTACAAGTTTATCGTCTTGCTGCAGAACTCAGTGGGAAAAGAATTTTGTTTGCTTGAAAAAGAGGTAATGATCCCGGAGCGAACCGGAGTAGCGCGGATTGCCGGATTTTTATTGGGATACGATATCAAAAATTATGAGAGTCAATTCCATATTCCATTTAAATTAAAAGATAAAAAAATCGTGATCGATCCTACCAATACTTTTTCAGCCATGGATAAAATCGTTTTATTAATAAATATCGCTGATGTGACTAGGCAGTTGTGGGAAAAAGGAAAAGTCAGGGTAAATATAACTGGGTTAAAGCCGAATAATCCTGTAAAAAAATCATTGATTATTCAGTTGAAAGACCGTCCTTTAGAGAAGAACCTAGTAATTTCCCACACTATCGCAGGCCAGGAGCTGCCTCCGGATTATTATGAGATCAGGACAAGTCTCTATGATGAGACCGGGGCAAAGTTTGATGAAATAAAGGAAAAGTTTATTATCTCCCAGGCTGAAGCTGTTGCCCATCCTATAAGTCATACCAAAGCTTTTTCCCTGGCAAATAACTTTCTCTATTTTTATATGCT
>CBFDDY010000400.1:0-1789 GCA_965603705.1 uncultured bacterium
CTATATACAAGAAAAACCACGACAATATTATTGGAGTCCTTTTTGCCACTGACCTTATCGGTTTGTCTCAAGAGAAGTTAGAAAACTCAAAATCAACATTAAAAAGGATATTAAGAAAACCCTATTTTACTCCGGACTTTAAACGGGTAGATGAACTCTTTAGAACATTCCAAAGAAAAAAGATATCCTTATCTATAGTATTGGATGAATATGGGGGAGTCCAAGGGCTGGTTACCATGGAGGACCTGCTTGAGGAAATATTCGGGGAGATTACTGATGAATATGAAAAAGAGCAAAAACATCATGAAAAACTAACTGACAGGATTTTTAAAGTAAAAGCTAACATGCCCCTCCCTGATTTTAACATACTTGTGGGAAGTAAATTCACATCAGATGAGGTAGAGACTATTGGCGGCCTTGTTTTTTCTTTATTTGGAGAACTTCCGCAAGAAAAGATGAGTATTAAATTCCATGACCTGGACTTTGTCGTTGAAAAAATAATCGGGAATCGAATCGATTCTCTAATCGTAAAAAAGAAATAATGCCGATAACACTCTCTTTAACCATTATTATCCTGTGTATTGCAGGAGAAGCTTTTTTCTCCGGCTCAGAGATAGCCCTTGTTTCTGTTGACAGACTAAAGCTGAAACATGCAGCAAAATCAGGTCACAAATCTTCTCAACTGGTTTTAAACTTATTAGAGAATCCGGAAAAAATACTGGCCACAACTCTCTTAGGAACAAACATCTTTGTAATTACCAGCACTACAGTGGCTGCATCTCTTCTTTATAACCTTATGGGCCAGATCGGCATTCCCTTATCTATTGTAGTTATGTCCTTTGTAAATTGGATATTCGCAGAGATCGTACCAAAAAGTGTTTTCCAGCAGCTGAGCAATTCTATTGCCCCCAAGATAGCTTATTTTATCAAGCTGTTTTCCCTTTTGTTTTTTCCAGTTACCTGGACTTTCACTAAAATATCAGCCGGCATCAATCAAATCATTAGCGGAAAAAAGAAATATTCCCAAGAACAGATCATCAGCAAAGAAGAAATGAAACTGATGATGGATATGACCCGGAGCAAAACTGACATCAAACCTAGTGAAAGGAAAATGATAAACCGGATGTTAAACTTTTCTGAAATCGAAATCTCTGAGATCATGATGCCTTTGATAGAAGTTTCAGCCTTAAGTGACAAGACCACAATTGACAAGGCAATAGAACAATTTAGGCAAACCAAGCATAGGCGGCTACCTATTTTTCATAACCGAATAGACAGAATAACCGGTATCCTAAACAGCTTCGACATCCTGGGAGAAAAGGTAAATGAAAGCATTAAACCTTTTATCCGGGAATCATACTATGTTACGCATACCAAAAAAGCTTCTGTGCTTTTAGAGGAACTACAGCATAATGGAATCAACATGGCGTTCGTAGTAGATGAGTTCGGCGGAACAGAAGGTATAGTAACAATTGAAGATATCCTGGAAGAAGTAGTCGGCGAAATAGAAGACGAGTATGACAAAATCAATCCGGCATATCAAATTCATAAAGATGGCTCTATTATCGCTAAAGGAAGAATGGAAATAGATGAATTAAACGATCTTTTCAAATTAAAAATTCCTCCTGGAGATTACGAGACTATAAGCGGATTTATCATTAATCAATTAGATAGAATCCCTAAAGCAGGCGAGACCGTAAAAATCACCGGGTCAACCCTTATTGTCCACAGAGCAAGCAGCAAAATGGTTATAGAAGTTAAAATATTGACCACTCCTAAGAAAGAATAG
>CBFDDY010000401.1:0-1778 GCA_965603705.1 uncultured bacterium
TGCTTGATTACCTGAAATAAAATGCATGGAAAAATAAAATCATACTTAACTGATAACTGGATACTTAAACTGGTTTCTCTTTTAATAGCCCTTATCCTCTGGTTTACCCTCATTCCGGAAGAAAAAACCTTCCAGGAAAAAACTCTGAGCGTCCGTCTGGAAATCCACAATATTCCTTCTCACTTGGAATTAATAGAAAGACCCCCACAGTTTATTAATGTAACTGTTAGAGCTCCCAACCGGCTAATTCCTCAGATCTCGTCAGCCAATGTATATGGGATACTGGATCTACAACGCGCCAGTGTTGCCCAGAGCTTATATTCTCTAAACAGAACTATGGTAAATATCCCGGAAGGAACTGAAGTAAAAGACATTTCTCCCAGCCAGGTTAATCTAAAGTTAGAAAGGACAAAACAAGTCATGCTTGAAGTCGAAGCAATTCTAATAGGAAGCCTCCCGGAAGGATACTTATTAACTAAAGTGGAGGTCCTCCCTCCTCAAGTTGCAGTCAAAGGCCCTGAAAGTAAAGTCCAGGAAAACATCAAGGTGCAGACAAGCCCTATCGATATATCTACACTTACTAAATCAACAGAGTTGGAAGCAGAACTTATTCTTCCTGATTCCGCTCTGCAGCTGGCTTCATTTGAGACAGTTGTCAGGGTAAAATTTCTCATCCAGGAAGAAAAAGAAAATAAATGAAAAGACTATTCGGCACAGATGGGATGAGAGGAATAGCCGGACAATATCCGCTCGAATATTCATCAATCTATGTGCTTGGCAAGGCTCTTACATCCATCCTGAATAAAGAGGGCTATTCCCCCAGGATTCTTATCGGGCGTGATACCCGCGAATCCGGAACCTGGATTGAAAAAGCCCTGTTCCAGGGAATCCTGGATGGCAAGGGTAAGCCGACTTCAGCCGGAATTATCCCTACTTCAGCCATATCATTTTTAACACTAAAGTATTCCTTCTCTGCCGGAATCGTAATATCAGCATCACATAATCCCTATCAAGACAACGGCATCAAGATATTTTCTGCTAATGGAAAAAAAATCTCAGACGCGATGGAAAAAAAACTGGAAAAGGCAATATTTTCCTCAAAGGCGACGATTCAAGAACAAGCTATCGCCATATCTCCGGATCATTCCCTCAGCCAAGACTATATTGAATTTCTGATCAGCCGCTTCTCTCCCGGACCCTTCTCTTGTAATAAAAAAGTCGTATTGGACTGCTCAAATGGATCCAGTTCCTCTTTTGCTGCCAAGATTTTCTCAAAGCTCGGAGTGGAAGTGATCCCTATCAACGATAATCCGGACGGAAAAAATATTAACGCAAACTGCGGCTCCCTTTATCCTCAAAATTTAGCCAAAAAAGTTCTTGAAACCGGGGCTGATCTTGGGATAGCTTATGATGGGGATGCAGACCGTGCCAAATGGATAAACGAAAAAGGAATACTCCTGAATGGAGACCATACCCTATATATATTGGCCGGACACATGCAGAAACAGGGAAGCCTGAAATCAAATACCATTGTCGCTACAATCATGAGCAATATCGGTCTGGAAAGATCCCTGCATAAAATGGGCCTAAAGCTTTTCCGGGCACCGGTCGGAGACAGATATGTACTGGAAAAGATGCTCAAATTAAAATCCAACCTGGGAGGAGAGCAATCAGGCCATACGATCCTTCTGGATGACTGCCCCACCGGAGACGGAATCCTGACCAGCATAAAAATTCTTGAGGCAATGACCGTGGAAAACTCGTCTCTTTCAGAACTT
>CBFDDY010000402.1:0-1774 GCA_965603705.1 uncultured bacterium
GTTTGGACTCCCGGATGGGACCATTAGCCTGACCTTGATCTTTGACGATCCAGATTCCCCAGGCGGCACCTGGGTGCATTGGGTATTGTTTAATATCCCGGCTGACAGCCCCGGGCTTTCTGAAGGAATTACAGGGGTGGGGATGGATGGGCAGAACAGCTGGAGCCAAACTGGATATGGCGGTCCCTGTCCTCCGGGAGGCACACATCGCTACTTCTTTAAACTGTATGCCCTGGATACGGCACTGGATCTGGAAACCGGCGCCACCAAAGCAGCTCTCGAGAGCGCTATGGAAGGCCACATCCTGGTTGAGAGTGAGTTGATGGGGACATACACCCGATAATGCGGTATTCTGGGGAATTGGAGATGCGGCCTCCTCTTGGCTTTGGAAACGGCATCCTTCCGGTACTCCATTTCCTCATCTCACTATATTTCAACTAAACACAAAGGACACGACTTCCTATCAGGAAGCCGTGTCCAGCTATCATATTAATCAAGAAATGATAAAAATCTGTACCAAACTGGGGGATAAATATTATATAATGAGGTATAGCAAGATATATTAATAAATCTTCTAGGAAGGACAAAAATCCGGCTTTCCAGCCAGGCTCTCATTTTCCTTTCATCGTCCCCTTTGAAAATTCCATCATTTCCTCCGACCACTATCTACTCTCCGGGTCCTTATTCCGGCTGGATAGCACCCCTGTCCTGAGAAAAATCCATAATTAGAAAAGGCGGAGGCTCATGAGTAAAGGGATAAAAATATTGATTATTGGAATTATTATCTTGTTTGTCGTAATATTTATCGCCTTGGCAATTGTGACTCGATCCCAGGCGTTGGATATCGTAAACCACCCCCCTGCAGAACGTCCCGAAATGGAAAAGGACCCGGGAGATTATGGGATGGTTTTTGAGATAGTCAGTGTAACCACAGAGGACGGTCTGAAGCTTTACGGATGGTATATCCCGGGAGAGAATGGGGCTACGATCATGATTCAGCACGGTACTCCGGGGGGAAGGCAAGATGGACTCTATGAGGCTGATATTCTCAATGAAGCTGGGTATGGGGTTTTAATGGGTAGTTTCAGGGCGCACGACGAGTGTGAGGGGGAATTGATCAGTTTTGGTTATCATGAACAAAAGGATATAGCCGCCTGGCACCAATATCTGCTCAGCCGGGAAGATGTTGATCCGAAGGCAATCGGTCTCTATGGTGAATCCATGGGCGGCGGGACAAGCATTCTCTACGCTGCGAAAAACCCGGGTATCAGGGCTTTAGCAACAGGAAGCGGTTTTGCCCTTACCCAGGAAGTTGTTGTTCTCTTCCTCAAATTTGATACCGATCTCCCCCCTGCTCTGATTCCTTTACTGGCCCGTTTTATTGTCTTCTGGGCAGAGCGCGGAGCTGATTTTAAGGCCGAGACCCTGGATACACAGGCAGTGATAGCCCGGATCAGTCCGGTACCGATCTTAATCATCCACGGCGGATCAGATGATAAAATCGGTCCTAATGTTGGCAAACAGCTCTATGAAGCAGCCGCTGAACCCAAGGAGCTGATCTGGTTCGATGAGGCCGGGCATGTCAATTTTGAGGATTATTATCCTGAAGAGTACCAGGCTGCCCTGGTGGGCTTTTTTAACCAGCATATGCTGGATCAATGAAATATGTTTTACAGGGCCAAGTCTCTTAAAGAGACCTGGCTATTTTTGTTTTTGTGGTATACTAGGGGGGAGTATATAGAAAGAGGAACAGTAAATGCCTTTATACGAATAC
>CBFDDY010000403.1:0-1759 GCA_965603705.1 uncultured bacterium
TTTTAATTTTAATCGCCATTTTTTACCAATTAGGCGAGTCGATCTCACCGCATCTGCTTCGTTACAGGGTACTTGCAGTGAAGGACCACAGCTTCGCACCCTGTGCCTCGCATCTGCAGCAACCTCGACTCGTGAATAATCCAGGTTAATTATTCAGGCTTTAACTTAGCGTTTCTTAAGATAAATATTGCCACTGAAAGTCTTGAGATCTATTTCAGCGCCGCCCCCGTTTACTGTGCCATAAATCGCTTTCCTACTGAGCTTTCCGGAAATCTTAATATCAAAGTCACTGGAAATTTCCCCACTGAATGTTTTAGCCTCTAAAGAGAAGCCGGATCCGGCCGGGATGACCAAGGTAATGGGACCACTGTGTGACTTGATTTTGCAATCACAATTATTAAGGATATCTCCTGTATATTTAACAGAACCGCTTAAAGCCTCAACTTTAATAGAAGTTGCATCCGAAATTTCCCGCAGCTCGATATCTCCGCTAACACACTCTGCATCAACATTTCCCTTGATATTTTTTGCCGTAATCTCTCCGGATACTGTTTTTAAGTCCGCATCTCCTACAACATCTACAATCTCAAGGTCTCCGCTGACTGAATTAGCATCCACTCCCTTTTTTACTCCAGTAACAGTCACATCTCCACTTACAGATTCTGCTTTTGCTGCTCCTGCAATCTTCAACAAATACACATCTCCACTCACAGTCGCCGCTTTGGCAGAAGCTCCTATACTCTCCAGACTGATATTGCCGCTTACGGATTTAATGTTGGGGTAAGCTTGGGAAGGTATTGTCAGCCAGTAATCCACTGATACACCAGTCGAACGGTTTCTGAAAAAATCTTTGGGATATTTGGTTTCGATCCGGAGGGTTCCTCCTTCCTGCGTGATCTCAATTTTAACTTTCTGAAAATATTCTTTTGCTTTAGCTTCAGATGAGGTCTTGGTAGTTTTTAGGGCCTCAATCTGAACTTCACCTTTGTTCCAGGTTTTTACTTCAATATCCCCAGAAATATTTGTAAGAATCACTTTGCCGTCTTTTGCTAAAGAAACAGTCTTGCTGAATTTTTCTTCATATTTCTCCTTAGCCAGCAAATTTGTCGGAGTAAGTCCTAAAAGAAAAATACTAAAGCTAAAAATTACTGCAAAAACCGCTGCTCTTTTAATTTTCATGATAAACCTCCTTAATTAGATAGTTGTATCCAATTTCCCTTATAAAGGAATATTTCCGCTTAAATTTATTATTCTACTTAGCAAGTCTTCTTTTTCCTTATAGACTGCCAGTAAGTACTTATACGGCTCAAAATTTTCCGGATTGCTCAGGACCGCTTGTTTACAGGCGGATATTGATGAATTGATGATCTTGAGGTTAGTTTTAAAAACTTCAGCCACTTTAGGGTCGAACTGTTTTTCCTGAGCAGCCACAGCTTCACCTAGGGCATTAATCGCCTGCTGGTAGTGTCTTTCTGCCTCTTTCAATTTTGCTAGAGTATATTCCTGGCTGCTGGAAAAACCAGCAGACTCCACATCCTTTCTAAGATATTGCGGCCCCAGAATCATGGCTCCGGCTATGATCAAGATTATTCCCGCCGCTGCTGCTGCATAGCGAAATCCAGGAAGATAAAGCCATTTTCGCCTCTCAATGTCAGGAGTAAAACTTTCATTTTGGCCTGCATTCATGCGCACCTCAATTTTACTCCAGGTTTCTTTCGGAGGAGAATGTTTTTCCAGCTTTCCAGCACTATTTGCAATC
>CBFDDY010000404.1:0-1755 GCA_965603705.1 uncultured bacterium
AAGTGGTACGCCTGGCCGGACTCGAACCGGCGGCACATGGATTAGGAATCCATTGCTCTGTCCAGACTGAGCTACAGGCGTACTTAATTATGCAGCGAGTTTCTCGGCTGTAGTTTAGCAGAGAAAGCCGGTTAAACGCAATAGCAGGAAGAAATGGGGACAGGGTACTTTTTTTCAAAGCAAAAAAAGTACCCTGTCCCCATTTCTCCTACCTGGAAATCAGGCTTTTTAAACGGGCAAGGATGGATTTTTTACTGATACTCTCTTCTATATCCTGGGCGGAAAGCTCTTTTATCTTCTTTAAAAACTTCTGATTTTTCTTATTCCTCCTGCTTACAAGGTCAGCCATCACTTCCGCCAGGGCTGGATTCCGTTCCAGAAGGCGGGCAAAATCAACAGCATTTATTTTCAGCAGTTCAGAGTCGACATCAATAATGCCAGTGGCTGTCCTGGGCATACCTGTAAACAGCGACATCTCACCAAAAAGCTGGTATGGCTCCACCTTAAAATTCGAAGAATATTTTTTCCCCTTTTCCTCATAGATTATCTCTCCGTTTATCCGGCCGCTTATAACAATATAGCAGCTTTCGCCTTTTTCTCCCTGGCGGCAAACTACTTCTCCCGGCGCAAATTGAAGGCAGCCCACAGTCCGGGCCAGCTCGCCTACTTCTTCTTCTGCAACCAAGAGCTCCCCTTCTTTTTCCCCTTCCTGATAGCGGAGGAAATTCGAGTTTAACAGGCTGTGAAATAGCCTTTCCGGTTTAGCTGCTATTTCAGGCATTCCTTGTTTAACCTTGATTGACTCGACCACATCCTTTATTTTATCACTGAGAGGAACAGGTATTTCGAGATTGCGGCGTTTAAACTGAAACCATATATTTCTTCCTACATCCGCCATGATCTGATACTTATGGGCAAAATCAGTTATCCAAAACCTCACCCTATATGTAGTTCCCAAGTCTCCATGCTCCAGCAAATGGGCTTCAGGAGCGGGGCGTTCAAGCACTGAGGGAACATCAGCCGCAGCCTCACACAGGGCCGCAAACACCTCTGTCGGGGCAGAATTATAACCAGCCTTAACCGGGATAATAAGGGCGGTTTTTTTATTTGGATAAGAAAAATTAGTGATCTTCTCAGATGCCATAGTATTGTTAGGAATAACCACAATATTGGAATCACGATTAAATATCCTTGTCTCCCGCCAGTTAGTGTCTATCACCACTCCCTCTTCTGAAGCGACCTCGACCCAATCACCTTTTCCAAACGACTTGGTAAAATGGAGAGACAGGCCGGAGAGAAGATTGCTCAGCACTCCCTGTAAAGCCAGCCCAATGATCATAGTAAGAAGCGCTGAAGTAGCCAGAAAAGGAGTTATATTAATGCTTAGAACCCCTTTTAATATAATAAACAAGGCGGACAGATAGAGGATAGCCATAGTAATCGTATGCAAGACTCTTGGCATGGGAAACTGGACCTTACGCCTGGCATACCAGACATGCAGCAAAACATCACTCAGGCGAATGACAAAAACAACAAGGAAAAACCAGAAAGCCGCATTCAAATATGGATATATTTTTTCTCCCTTAAACAGCACTTCCCGTATTGAATTAATCTTAAGTGCCAGAGTAATGAGTAGAAAAACCATTGGAAAAAATATACGTTTCATTTTATCTGATCCTTTTTACCTGCAGTGAAAGTCCGGGCAAATTTTTCCCTGGCGGAAAGAATGATCCCGTCAATTTTTTGGTCATCATA
>CBFDDY010000405.1:0-1729 GCA_965603705.1 uncultured bacterium
TGGCGAATATAGGGTCAGAATCGAGGTGGACGGTCAAGTCCTGGAAGGCAAAATACGGGTGGACCAGCCCCAGCCGGCAAAACTTGGATACTTGAAGTGAGCAGCCAATAGGGGGAGTTTTCTTTACGGAATCAGGATCCCTATCCCAAAACAAAATGCTGGGAAGGAATGGCTAAGATCGGAGTCTCACTGTGAGATATTACCTTTTCAGTGGTGCTGCCTAAGAAAAACCGCTCTATTTTTCCGGGGCCGCAGGTTGACATTACAATAAGATCGAAATTTTCTGCCTCAGCATAATCAACAATACCGGTGGCAGCATTAAAAGACCGGGTAACATCCTCAGAGATTTTGATATCTTCAGCCTCTCTTTTTTTCCTCTGCCTCAGTTTCTCTACCAACCCATCCATCATCTCCTCCAGGATCCGGGGAGAGAATTCGTGGTCATGCAGTTCCAGTACATGTAAAAACATCAGCTCTGAATCAAAGCCTTTAGCAAAGTCCCAGGCGAAATCTCTTTCCACCTCTTCATGTTCAGAAAAATCAGTGGGAACCAGGATCTTGTTAAACTTTATCTTTCCCCCTTTCTTTCTGGGAAAGAGGATCGGCACAGAAGAATTTCTCAAAACCTGATTGGCAACACTGCCTAAAAACAGTTTCTCAATCCCTGACAATCCTTTTTTCCCCATAACTATAAGATTAATCTGCTCTTCTTCCGCAGTTTCAATTATTTTCTTGGCGACACTTCCCTCTTTTACTACAGATCTAAATGAAACCTCTTTTTCCTTTACCAGAGCATCCAGGCGTTTTTTCATGTCTGTTTTAATCAGCTCTACTCTTCTTATCAGATCGCCCTTGACTGAGGTGACAGTACTATAGAGCGCCGGGGAAAAATCCGGCACAACATGCATAGCTATCAGTTCTGCCTTAAAAGTTTTGGCAAAAGATTCCGCATAGGCAAATGTTTCCTGGGCTTCGTCTGAAAAATCCGTAGTCCAAAGTATCTTTTTAAAAAATTTAGACATTTAGCACTCCTCTCTCTTATAGGGATATTTTAACAAGAATAATTAAAAAGGCAAGCAAAAATGGCCTGACCGCTGCAAACTTGTTGACAATCTTTATCTTTACTATAGAATATATAAACTTATAGGTTACACTAAAGGCCTCTACAATGAAAAACAAGTTACAGCTATTACTGGCATTACTTCTATTTTCCCTATTATCAGGATGGATAAAACCGGGCATAGCCGCAACTATTTCTAAAAATGATAATAAAAACTTTATCAAAGATGAAATGAAGTGGCGGGAAAAGCGGGATAAACAGATGCATTCCCAGAATAGCTGGCTGACTATTACTGGACTTTACTGGCTCAAAGAAGGAGAAAACAGTTTCGGTACCGATCCTGCGAATAAAATCATACTCCCTCAAGACTCCGCTCCTTTATTAGCAGGAAAATTTATCTTTAATAAAGGGATAATAACTGTTGTTACCCAACTGGGAGTGAATCTCAAGGTGCAAAATATACCAATAACTCGTAAGATTCTTAAAACAGACGATTCTGGAAAACCTGACATCATCGCTCTCAATGATTTAAGGATGTGGGTCATTAAAAGAAGTGGGAAATATGCCATCCGTTTAAGGGATCTTAACACTAGGGCTTATAAAAACTATCAAAAATTGGATTTTTTCCCTCCCTCAGAAAAATACAAAATTGTCGCAGACTTTATCCCT
>CBFDDY010000406.1:0-1709 GCA_965603705.1 uncultured bacterium
GCTTCATCATAAGGTTCAGCTTCCCGCTCAACCGTGGAGATAGCTCCTTCCGGACATTCGCCGATACAGGCGCCCAAACCGTCGCAAAACAGGTCGCTTATCAGGCGGGCTTTCTCGTCTATTATCTGCAAAGCGCCTTCCGGGCAGTTCGGAATACACAGCCCGCAGCCATTGCATTTTTCTTCATCGATCTGAATTATCTGTCGTTTCATTTATTTCTCCATATCTTTTCCGATTTTAAATCTTTCAAATTTTTATCTTCCTTTGTCATCGAGTTTGCTGGTTTTTTGTTTTATAATGATTTTATGTATAATTGCGTTTATCAATAATCCAGATAGAAACAGAGCAGCAGCAATTTTTACTCCATGGGGAAGCATCTGCATACTTTGAGTAAGCAGGCCCACATCCTTTCCAGATAAAATCCAGATAAGATCCAGCAATAGGCCAAAAAGAACAGCTGTTGTCACAATGGAAAGCAAGTACATAAGTAGAGTCTTTTTGCCCAGTTTTCCACCTGTAAAACTAAGGGTTGCAACATTAGTGGCAGGGCCTGCTATGAGGAATACCAGGCCGGCGCCGGGAGTCATGCCCTTCAATATTAAAGAAGCCGCAATTGGGATGGAACCTGTCGCGCAGATATACATCGGGATTGAGACCAGAAGCATTAAGGGGTAAGCAAGCAAGGGTGTTCCTAGATATTTTCCAATTATATCACCAGGAATAAGAAATCCTATTAGACCACCGATTAAAATGCCGAGCAATATCCATTTACCCACATCTCCCACAAGGTCAAAAAAAGCATAGGAGAAAACATTTTTTATTTTAGCCATGATTCCAGGGGAAGAAGCCTTTTCGGTTGAGCAGGAAGAGCAGGACTGACCTTTAGAAGTTAGATTTTTTTGTGGTTTGTGAGAATTTTTCGTGATATTGGTGAGTGTACCGCCAAAAATACCGGCAAATAAAGCAGCTACCGGCCTTATAATTGCAAATAAGGGGCCGAGCAGAGAATAGGTGGCCATGATAGAATCAATCCCGGTTGTGGGAGTAGAAGCTAAAAAGGAAACAGTGGCTCCTTTTCCCGCCCCTTTGTCCCGAAGGTAAGCAGCGACCGGGATTACTCCGCAGGAGCATATGGGCAAAGGCACGCCAAAAAGGGCGGCTTTAAAGTTCGCCTTAAGATTGTTACCTGCAAAATGTTTATAGATCTTATCTTTAGGGATGAGGAAGTTCAGAATACCGGCCGCTAAAAAACCTAAAAGAAGATAGGGAGACATCTCAAGCATCAGGTCCCAGGCAGCAGTTAAAACGCCGCTAAATACATTTAACATAGTTCACTCAGAGTAGTATCATTGAAAAAAACTTCAATTTGTTCCTGTAGTTCAGAAAGTTTCTTGCTTATAGCACAGTCCGGCTGCCGGGAACAAATATTCTCTTCAAACAAACAGCTGCTTAAACTGACAGGCCCCTGGATCAGTTCGACTACAGATGCCAGGGTGATCTCTGAGGGAGGCTGGCAAAGATAATACCCTCCATAAGGCCCCATTTTACTTTTAACCAGTCCTGAGCCATGAAGTTTCTGCATCAGTTTGCAGGTGAGCTGATAAGATACATCCTCTTCTTCAGCCAGCAACCGCGAGGAAACCGCCCCTTTACCGTATTGCCTGGCAAGATTAAGCACCAGCCGCAAGGCATAATCTGTGTTTCGTCTT
>CBFDDY010000407.1:0-1697 GCA_965603705.1 uncultured bacterium
CCTTTTGATAAGGAAACAATGTTTGCTTCAATGATATCATCAACATAGGTAAAATCCCGGGTTTGTTTTCCATCGCCGTATACTGAAATAGGTTTATTTAAAAAGATGGCTTTAAAAAATTTGTGAAAGGCCATGTCAGGACGCTGACCAGGGCCGTAAACAGTGAAAAATCTCAAAGAGACAGTGGGAACTCCATAATTTTTAAAATAGAGTCTGCAGAGATTTTCGGCGGCAAGCTTGCTTACTCCATAGGGCGAAAAAGGGGAAAGTGCGCTCGTTTCTTTCATGGGAAGTTCCGGGGATGATCCGTATACTGAAGAAGAAGAAGCATAGATAAATTTTGTTAAACGGTATTTTTTGGCAGTTTCCAGGAGTTTTTGGGTGGCTTCGATATTGTTTCTGGTATAAATTGAAAAGTTTTTTCCCCAGCTTGCCCTCACTCCCGCTTGGGCAGCCAGATGGAATACAGCATCAATATTTCCGAATATATTATTCAGATCAAGCCGGTTTATATCTTCCGGGAAAAAATTAAATTTATCATGTTTAGAAAATGGGGCAAGATTTGCTTCTTTTATTATGCGAGGATAATAATCAGTAAAAGAATCGATTCCTGAGACATAATGGCCTTCTTTTAAAAGCCGGCGGCACAGGTGAGAGCCGATAAACCCTGCTGCCCCGGTGACTAAACAATTCATTCGTTTTCTTGTTTGCTCAGTTTGTTCTTCAAACGGATTACAGTTGCTTTTGGGTCCTTAGCTTTAAAAATCTCTGAGCCGACGACAAAAATATCCACTCCCAATTCACTGAGATCCTTTATGTTTATTTCTTTTACTCCTCCATCTATTTCTATTAGAGTATTAAGGTTTTGTCCTTTTATCCAATTTTTTAGTTGGGATATTTTTGTTTTGCTGGCTTCGATAAATTCTTGGGCTCCAGAGCCAGGATTTACCGTCATAAGCAAGACAAAATCCAGATCTTTTATTATGTCGTTCATAAGGTGGATAGATGATGCCGGGTTAAGAGCTAGGCCGGCTTTGCAGCCTGCTTGTTTAATGGAGGATATATCTCTATTAAGATGCCTGGAAGCTTCCAGATGAATTGAGATCCAATCCGCCCCTGCATCTTGAAATAAAGGAATAAAATATTGGGGATTATCCACCATCAAGTGAACATCGAGGGGAAGAGATGTTTTTTCTTTTAAGGAAGCTACTAGTTGAGGTCCGAATGTTAGATTAGGAACAAAGTGACCGTCCATAATATCAATATGGAGAAGATCGGCCCCGGCTTCCTCTACAATTTTTACAGCTTCAGCTATTTTTGAAAAATCAGCTGAAAGTATTGAGGGTGCTATTTGAGGCATTATTTGCTAACCTCCAGGGTGATAATATTCCTTTTTTGAATACAATTCCCTTGTTTAGGGGTTTGATTTATGATTATATCGGATTCAAGGCCGGGATATTGAAAGCGATGTATATCTCCTATCCGGAAACCAATTTCTTCGAGTTTAGCTTTCACAACTTTAACTTTTTTTCCTAAAAGATCCGGCATAAGGTATTTTTTTTCATTTTCGCCCTGACTTACCAGGAGGTTTATTTTTGAGTTTATTCCCACTTCCTGGGTTGGTATGGGGTATTGGCTGATAATTTTTCCTGCAGCATACCTGGAAGTGTGTACATGGGAAACTATACCTTTTCGTA
>CBFDDY010000408.1:0-1685 GCA_965603705.1 uncultured bacterium
CCAGAGGATATAACCGTCTCCGGTAAGATGAAGCCCGTCGTTTGTATATTTGGGATTAAGTTTATCTCCGCCATTTGTAAAGGCTGAATAGAGATCTAGATATATTACTCCATATTTCTCAGCCACTTTTTTTAGCCTGGTGTTTATGGTAAGTACTGCCTGAGTTTTATCTGTATACTTGGGGAACATGCCAAGGTCTCTGTTTACAGGCAGAAGGCTCTGTAGATAGATTTTAGTATTAGCGGATGTATTCAGGATCTTTTTTACAATCCTGCTGATATTATTGACTACATACTCTTCTGATTTACCGGCTGCCAGGTCATTTATCCCTATCATTAAAAAAACTTTATCTGGTTTTGAACTGGTTATCTCTGATAGCCTATCCAAGACACCATCTGTTACATCTCCGCTTATACCGCGGTTTTTTATCCTGAGACTCTGGAATATCTCTATCCAATTACCTCCATCGGTAATGCTATCGCCCAGAAATATTATTTCATCATCAGTATCAGGTAATTTTTCGAACAAAGTTTTTTTCTGATAGTAATAGGGATAGTACTTTGATGTATCCAAAGCCATATCTTTATCTCGCTTAAGCTTGAATTCGCTGCCTTCTTTCCAGTTGGGGAATGTGGATTCCTCGCTCAAGCGCCATCCGATCATAAAATACATATGCAGGTCGTCCAGCATGCCGCTCAGATCCCAGTTAGAATCAAACTCATCAGAAGGTTTATGGTATTTTTCTTTGATATAGTTTTCTTTTTGGGCCTGTCCCCATTGTTCTCCTTTTTCCAGATGCTGAATGCCTGAGCCGGCACTTAAGGCCGGCACGCCCTGTTTGGCAAAAGGGAAATGGTCGGAGCGGAAAAAAGAACCCTTTTCTGGCGTCGGATTGGGTAAAACTACCCTTCCCACTTCCTCTGCATAGTCTTTGACATAATCATCCAATTCAGACTGTCCGTAACCAATAATCCGGATATCTTTCATGCGGCCATATATGTTGAGACTGTCCATATTAATGACGGCAACGGTTTTTGTCAGGGGATAGATGGGATGGGTGGCATAATAACCCGAGCCCAGCAATCCCTGCTCCTCGGCTGTAACCGCCATGAATAAAATAGATCTTTTAGGAGGGGAGCTGAGCTGCTGAAAGGCCTCTGCCAGTTCGATCAGGGCAGATGTGCCAGTAGCGTTGTCCAGGGCTCCATTATAGATTTGGTCACCTTCCAAATTAGGGTCTCTGCCGAAATGATCCCAATGGGCGGTATAAATGATATATTCATCCGCCCGCTCAGTACCGGGAAGGAGTCCGATAACATTGTTGGATAGGGAATTTTTAATGCTGTTTTCCAAGCTAAGGCTGGCTTTTAAGCCTAAAGGGATGGCTTTGAATCCGGGTTTTTCGGCAGATTTTTTTAAATCATCATAATTTTTCCCGGCGGCTTCAAAAATTGTCCTGGTTGTTTCTAAGGTTATCCAGGACTCTGCGGCACATCTTGAGGCATTGCCGTCATTGGAGATAAGACTGAAATTAGGGCCGGTCCAGCCATTTCTGACAACATCCCAACCATAAGCGGCTGGTGCGGTTTCATGGATTATTACGGCACATGCCGCCCCCTGTCGGGCTGCTTCTTCATACTTATAAGTCCAGCGGCCATAATAGGTCATGGCCCGCCCATTAAAAA
>CBFDDY010000409.1:0-1681 GCA_965603705.1 uncultured bacterium
TTCCACGCTGGGGAAAATTCGCGTGTTTTCGTATCAACTGACCTGATTCTTGCTTAAGGCTCAGAAGCTTAAAAAAAATGGGGAACCTGGCTTTACTTATTATCTCCTTTTTGCCATACTATGCCCTCTTAGCCATGGATAAAGAAACGCTTAAAGAAAAACAACAAAATCCTCAAGAAACCACTCCTAATAATTATTATGAATTATTTTCATCCGTCCGGAAAGGTTATGACCTTACTGTTAGGGATGACCAGTATGATTTCCCTGTACTTCTGGATGGGATTAGATACTGCCGGCGGAAAGGTTCAAGGTTTCGTTTAGTTGATTCCGGAGTATTTGAGCGGCTTCAGCTTGAGTGGTTGCTTAAGGCCGGTGCGGATTTTTATTCTTCGGATGAGGTTAGAAAGGATCCTCAAGAACTGGAAGGGCTGCTAAGGTCCTGTATAAAGCAAAAAAGCTTGATGGCTTTTTTCATTGAGGGAGTAATTAAAGTGGAAGAGGCATCCGAGTCCCTTCAATTTAAGGATATCGTTTCCTTAGGGATGAATGGGGCTTATCTTTATATCTCAAATAAAGAAAATGAGAGGGACTTCTCTTTGTTAGAAAAGCTGGCTGATCGTTGTTGTTCCGGAGGAAGCCGGCTTATCTACTACCATCATGGTGCGCTTGACCCCGCTCTTGTTGAAGTTGGGGGCAATGGAGCCTGGATCCATATATCCAGCAAAAGTATAGAGAGTAAGGAAGATTATCCGGTTTTAAAGGACATTGTGAAATCTTCCCGCTTATCCGGCGCAAATCTTATCCTTCACCTTGAAAAAAAGCTGGACTATTTACTTCTTTCAGAAATTATAAAAGCTGGAGTTTATGTTCTGTTTGATAGGATCCAAGTAGATTATAGATCTCCTTTGAAAGAGCTGGAACAAGTTGCTGCAAGAAAAAAGCTTGATCCCCGCTCATATTATCTCTACCCTATATCTATGCTTTAATCTTTTTATCTGACCAGCCTCATTATTGTCCTGGATTATTCACGAGTCGAGGTTGCCGTAGATACGAGGCGCAGGGGATGAAGCTGTGGTCCTTCACCGCGAATCCGCTGCAACAAAGTAGATGCGGTAAGATCGGCTTGCTCGTAGAGTAAAAAATGTCGATTAAAAATAGGGATTATATTGTGAACGAAATGGTAAATTGAGTTATTGTAGGAATCAAGGTGACATACTGATTAAAAAAAGATGTATCATGCATATCGACATTTTTTATGAATATTATTCATATAGAAGATACTTATGTCTTATCTTCCGGAAAAGGTCTTCATCTTTTTTTATACTGGCCAGCAATTTGTTATATGAGGTCTCTCCCACCAAGTATTCAGCCAGGAGATTGTTTCCGAACATAAGGGAGAGGCTGTTTGATTCCTTAAAGATCTTGTCGGGATAATTTTCCTTTAACACCTTTATCAGGGCCAGAGTGAATCTGAGTGGAAAGAATTTATTTTTTTGAGTTATATGGACGCTTATACCATGGCATAGTTGGTTTTTATAAGGGGGGTTGAGAGTTTTCCCCGGTATTGGCCTGGGAGTATAGTCTATAACCTCGAGCTTAACCCCCCGTGATGCCAGGCTGGGTAATTTCCGGATGATAAGGTCAGGGTCCATCCAGGGAGAGCCGAACTGAAGGAAAGGAT
>CBFDDY010000410.1:0-1673 GCA_965603705.1 uncultured bacterium
TCAGCTTCTTTTTCACTGAAGAGTATTTGCAGGATTTTGTCCAGCAGTTTGGAAGGGGCTACTCCTTGAGGGAAGCGATTTAACCGCTCCACAAGCTGGGAATAACCCAATTTTAAAGTACGATGTGCCACAAATTCCTCTGCTTTTAATTATAAAGCATTAGCTAAAAAAAAGTCCATCTTGATTATTTTCTATATTTAGCGATATATTTAGCAAGAGATGAGCTTAAAATGAATATCCTCCTCCTTGAGCCCTATTTCACCGGCTCGCATAAGGCTTGGGCAGAGGGATATGCCCGCTATAGCAGCCACAATATCGAGATTTTGAGCCTCCCCGGTCAGTTCTGGAAGTGGCGTATGCATGGAGGGGCAGTGTCCTTGGCAAAGGAATTTCTGGCTCAGCAATCGAATCCGGATCTTCTTCTGGCCACCGATATGCTGGACCTTACAACTTTTTTAGCCCTGACCAGGAAAAGAACAGCTGAAATTCCTGCTGCAATATATTTCCATGAGAATCAGATTTCCTATCCCTGGTCTCAGAATGACCGGGATATCCTCCAGAAAAGGGACAAACACTATGGGTATATTAATTTTTGTTCAGCTTTAGCTGCGGACTCAGTTTTTTTTAACTCAGCTTATCACAGGGAGGCGTTCCTTTTCGAACTCCCCCGGCTGCTCAAGCACTTCCCCGACTACCGGGGGCTGGATAATCTAAAAAAGATCGAAAAAAAAAGTCAGGTGCTGCATGTGGGAATCGACATCGAGCAGTTGGCTAAACTTAAACCTGAAAAGGAAGGTCTTATGGGGCGGAAAAAAAGTCAGCCTCCCCTTATCCTCTGGAACCACCGCTGGGAATATGATAAGAATCCGACCGATTTTTTCTATGCTTTGTTTACGCTTGCTGAGCAGGGCCTGGAGTTTGAAGTGGCGATCCTGGGTGAAAAGTTCAGCCAGTTCCCCCAAGATTTTGAAAAAGCCCGGGATAAACTGGGTGAAAGAATCGTTCAATTTGGCTATGCGGAATCTTTTGCTGATTATGTTGCCTGGCTTTACAGATCGGATATTCTGCCTGTAACTTCCAAACATGATTTTTTTGGTATTAGTGTAGTCGAGGCGGTTTATTGCGGCTGTTATCCTCTCCTGCCCAAAAGGTTGAGTTATCCGGAGATCTTTCCATATGAGACCTGCCGGAATAATTATTATAATGGCGTGGAAGAAATGACAAAAAAAATAGCTGAAGCTATCATGAAAATTGATGCTGCCAGACAGCAGAACCTTTCTTCGTATGTGGATAAATTTGCCTGGAAGAGATTGTCTCCCCTTTATGACCGGGCCATGGAAAAAGTCGGATATCCATTATTGCGGTGAGCTTCATTTCAGGAGGAAAAATTGCTTTTGGTCTGCTCAGATATTATTTATCTTTTGTGATCCGCAAGTTTTGGGAGGGAATGTTTACTGCTTTGAGGATCCCGGATTCATCTGTAACCAGTTCAACCTGAGTCGGGCCCAGCGTCATAATAAGAGCGCATGGTGTTTCTTCATCCGGTTCCAGAGTAAAAGGAGACTCCATCTGGGGGATTATATATGCGGAAAGCTCAAGAGGAGCTTGTATCGAGCATCTGAATTTCTTGGTTATTACCATGTAGGGAGAAAAAACAGGATTGGGTAAAAGAA
>CBFDDY010000411.1:0-1645 GCA_965603705.1 uncultured bacterium
TTTTTGTTTTTATCTCCGCCGGCTTTTCGGCTCAGGAAACAGGAAAAAACCCCGAGCAGAAAAAATTTACTCTGGATTTTTCGGAAAGATTCCGCTTAACAGGCTGGGATAATGCGATTGACCTTGATGCTTCCCGGGAAAGCGCTTTCGCTTTTAGCCGTCATCTGACAAGCCTGTCAGCCTTGTGGAAACCAAAAGCAAATTTAGAGTTTATGTTCAAGCTGTCGAATGAATTTCGCATCTATAGCAAACCTGAAGACAGAGAATTTACTCTAAATGAAGTGTTTGTGGATAATCTGTACTTCCAGTGGAAAGATCCAGGGGGACTTCCGCTCACTTTGAAACTGGGGAGACAAAATATCATGCTGGGGGAAGGTTTTGTTGTCATGGACGGGCATCCGCTTGATGGTTCCCGTTCAATTTATTTTAATGCCGGCCGCTTAGATATTTCCTTGTCTCCAAAAAACAGGTTAAGTCTTTTTTATACATATCAACCGGTTACAGACAATATGCCTGTTATCTATGACCAAAGCCAGCCGCTGGTGGAACAGCCTGAACAGGGATTGGGCGCTTATTTTACTCATAAAACAGAAAAAATTGGGTTTGACGCTTATGTGATTAGAAAAAACGTTTTTCATACAGCAGAACGCCCCCAAGAGTCAGCGATCAATACCCTGGGCATACGGTTTGCGCTTCCCCTGTTCCCACTTATGTCCCTGACAGGAGAGGGCGCTTACCAGGTTGGAAGTTGGGGAGACTACAGCCAGGGAGCATTCGGTGGATATTTTCATCTTGACTACAATGCTTCTTTTCAAAAACAACGCCTGCCAATGTTTACGCTAGGATCGATCTATCTGTCGGGAGATAATTACTTTACAGATAAAATGGAGGGCTGGGATCCTCTTTTTAGCCGCTGGCCGAAATGGAGTGAGTCCTATATCTATACCCTGATTATGGAGCAGGATGGAAAAGTCGCTTATTGGAGCAATTTCATCTCGATGTATGAATCAATAAAAATTCGTTTTACTTCCCGGTTCAGTTTAATCCTGACTAACCATCATCTCTACGCAGATAAGCATGTGTCTGCCGATAAATTTTTTCCTGGCGGCAGCGGAAAAAACCGGGGAAGTCTTTGGATCGCCAAAGCTGTAGTGCGGATTAATCGTAATTTAGCCGGTCATCTTGTCTATGAAACGTTTTCGCCGGGCAGCTTTTATTCTCCGGATGCCAGCCGCTATCATTGGGTCCGGTTTGAATTAAAGCTATCCCTGTAACATATTCTTCGAATTTATCGCCTCGGTTTCCAGACGGGGATGAGGAGGAGAAAGCATGTTTTTCAGAATACTAGTAATTGCAGCATATGCTCTGATGATCTTGGGGGTTGGGGTGGTGGGCTTGCGAAGGACCCGCACCTTTTCTGATTATTTTCTGGGAGGAGGAAAAATCAGCGGCTGGATGACTGCCTTTACTTATGGTACAGCCTACTTTTCTGCTGTCCTGTTTATTGGTTTTGCGGGAAAAATCGGCTGGGGTTTCGGTTATTCAAGCCTCTGGATAGCTGCCGGGAATGCCTTTATCGGAGTCCTGGGAGTATGGTGGCTTATGGGGCACCGCATCAAGCAGATGTCTCTTGAATATAAGGTTT
>CBFDDY010000412.1:0-1643 GCA_965603705.1 uncultured bacterium
ATCGGGCCATATACTTTGAATCTCTGGATGCGTATTATAACAGCGGTTACGCTCCGCTGCGGGGATTTATAGAAAAACAAGCGAAATTCATAGACTCCCCTCTACCGGAATTTTATGAGCTCAAAAATGATTTTACCGAAGAGCAAAATCTTATAAAGAATGTCCAACTTGGTAAATACCGGGATAGGTTAAAAAATATCATGGCCGGATTGGCCTATTCTGAAATAAAGCAGCAGCCTGTGATCGACCGGACAGCCCGGGAGAAACTTAGAAGTCTGGGGTATTTTTCCGCTACTATTCCCCAGGAGAAGCAGCATTATGGCCCGGATGATGACCTGAAGACCATGCTCCCTTTTCAGCAGAAAATGACGGAAGCTATAAATTTGTTTTCCGCTGGAGATATTGAAGGCAGCCGGCAGCTGCTTTTGGCTCTCATCCGGGAGAAGCCGGATCTGGCTTTTGCTTATATCCATCTGGCCACCCTATATGAATCGCAGGGAAAACTGCAGGAAGCATCCGATGTTTTAGCCTCCGGCTTCGAGCATAATCCCCATCACTATGAAGTTATTCTACAGTATGGTATTTGTTTAGTAAAATCCGGCGAAACGGATAAGGGCATAACTATTCTGGAAAAAGCGCGGGATATGATTGATTTTGATCCGGATGTTTGGACCAATCTGGGAGCTGCCTATGGAAACAAAGGGGATTTTTCCCAAGCCCTGGAATCATTTAATAAAGCGCTTTCCCTGGATGTCAATAATGCGGTCACCTATAATAATCTGGGAGTGCTCTATTTTTCCATTTTCCAGCAAAGCCGTAAGCGGAGTGACTATTCTCAAGCTACAGAATATCTTAAAAAAGCCATTGAACTTGATCCGGGTATAGCTTCAGCTTACAACACTCTGGGCAGTCTTAACGAGATAAGTGGCAATCTTGAAGGAGCATTTGTTTTATGGGAGAAATCAATAGAGCTGGATCCGGATTTTGCTTTCCCTGTTTACAACCTGGGGATAGCTTATCTGAAAAAAGGAAATAAATCTTTGGCTCTCAAATACTTTTTGAAATACTTGGACATGAGTGGAAAAAATATATCTTCTGAAGAACGTCATCAGGTTGAAGCCTATATCCAGCAGTGCCGGCAGAAATGAGACTAGGCGCTCTCTTCAGATTGTTCTCGCAATTTTTTGATTATAGAGCGGTAAAAAGAATCAGGTCAGTTGATACGAAAACACGCGGATTTTCCCCAGCGCGGAAAATCCGCTCGGATACAGTCTTCGCTCTCTTCTCCTTAAAGGAGAAGAACCATGCCCGCTCATCCTTGCTAACGGCTTTCTTAATCATCCTGAATCATTCATGAAAATTGCCGATGCCGTATTCAAAAAAACAATAACTTATTTTATCATCGGCACCTTTTACCCTCCGGGCAAGCCGATCTTGCCGCATCTTCTTTGTTGCAGCGGATTCGCGGTGAAGGACCACAGCTTCATCCCCTGCGCCTCGCATCTGCGGCAAGCTCGACTTGTGAATAATCCAGGCAAGTTGACCTGATTCTTGCTTAAAGCTAAGGAACTAAGAAAAAATTGGGGAACTCCAGTTGATATTTGCCTTGATTAAGTGTATAGTTTATACTACAAAATTTAGAA
>CBFDDY010000413.1:0-1621 GCA_965603705.1 uncultured bacterium
GCCCCTTTTTATAGAAAGGATAAAGGTGCTGGTCCAGTCTGCCGGGATTAAATGAGTCCCACCCGTTTAGTTCGGTGATAACTCCTACATGGACAAACCAGTAATACTGCAAAGCTTCCCAGAAATCCCGGGGGGCATGGGCCGGTACGCGGGAGCAGACTTTTGCGATCTGTTCCAGCTCTTTTTTTCTTTCTGCAACAGTTTCTTTCCGGGCCAATTCCTTTGCTTTTTTTGTATAGCGTTTTGCATATATTAATAGCGCATCCGCGGCAATATCCATTGCTTTGAGTTCTTCTCTTTTTTGATATGCCTCCGGGTCATTAAAGAAATCCAGGTTTTTAATGCTTTTTTTGATCTCTTCTTTAAAGGCAAGGAATCCTTTCCTGTAAATTTTACCGCCCAGGACAGTATGGCCCGGGGCTCTCTGTTCCATAAACTCTGTAAATACGCCAGCTTCAAAAGCGTTTTTCCATTCATCTGAGACTTGGTGAAATAATCTTTCCCTGATAGAACGGCCCTGCCAAAATGGGATTATCTCCTGCTGGTAAATATCCCTGGTTTTATTATCTACAGAATATGAGGTCTTATCCCTACTGTCCAGAATGTTCAGATCCTTAAGGCTGTGTACAGTGATCTCAGGGTAGGTGGGGGTAGCTTTGGGAGACGGGCCTCTCTCGCCTACAATAAGTTCTCCGTCATTAAAACAGATAAATTTGTTTTCCATTATATATTTAAAAGCTAAGGCGCGTTTAACAGGGTTCGAAACGCCTTTGGCGGCATCACTCTGATAAAAATCTGTGAGCAGCTTTGCTCTTTCCGCAGAAATGGACGGATGAGTATTGATACTTTCTTCTCTTAGTTTCTGGATCCGTTTATTCATTTTTATCCTCCGATTTTAACATTGAATCCGTTATTCGCAAACCATATTTTAATTTTATTAATTTTTTCATCAAGCAGGGGCTTGACCTCTGGCCCGCAGGCTTCTCTTTTGAGGTTTTTATATTTTCCGGTTCCGATCTTATGGTAGGGCAGGAGGCTGATGTCTTTGATATTCCCGAGAGATTTTAAAAATTCAGCTGTTTGTATTGTGTTTTTTTCAGTGTCGTTTAAGTTGGCAATAAGTGGAATGCGGATATGGATCTTTTTTTTCAGTTCGGAAAGTTTTTTAAGATTATCCAATATCAGTCGATTAGAGATTCCTGTGATATCCTTATGTTTTTTCTCATCCATAATTTTTATATCATAGAAAAACAAATCGACTTTGTCTTTTATTTGAGAAAAATTTTCAAAAGGAGTGTAGCCGCAGGTATCTACTACTGTGTGGATGTTTCGCTTCTGGCATTCTTCAAGCAGAGCGAAGAGAAATTTCGGCTGCCTAAGCGGCTCTCCTCCTGAAAATGTCACGCCGCCGTTTGACTGGTCAAAAAAAATCCTATCTTTTTCGATCTCCTGGATTAATTCTGCAACTGAGATCTTTCGGCCGATTATCCTGAGAGCTTCAGTAGGGCAGATATCAGCACATTTGCCGGATAGAGCACACTTTTTTCTGTCAATAAAAATAGATCCATTTTGTTTAGTAAGCGCTTCGTTTGGACATACACTGATACAATCGCTGCAGTCT
>CBFDDY010000414.1:0-1620 GCA_965603705.1 uncultured bacterium
TAATTTATCGAAAAGAATCTCAGCCAGCTGCTGGGGAGAGTTAAGATTAAATTCCTCGCTGCTGTGTGCATAGATCTTTTTCTTAAGCCTGTTTATGTGTTCGTTTAACTCAGCGGATATTGTGACCAGCACCTTTGTATCTATGCTGATTCCCCACATCTCCATGTCGGCCAGCACTTCGATAAGCGGAAGTTCAAGGTCTCGATAGAGGCGGTTGAGGTTTTTTTCTTTTACTCCCGCCCAGAGGATCGAGCTGAGCTGAAGGGCCAGGTCAGCATCTTGGCAAGCATAGGGGGCTGCGCGCTCGATCTCAACAGTATTCATTGTAACTTCATTTTTCCCTTTTCCGACAATTTCATTATAGGGGATAGGGTTGACATTAAGGTATCTAAGAGATAGCCGGTTTAAATTATGTTGCCCCCAGTTTGGCTCGATAAGGTAGGAAAGGAGCATTGTGTCAAGATCGATTCCTTTGAGAGCGATTCCCTCTTTTTTAAGGACTATATAATCATATTTAATATTCTGCCCGATCTTTTTTATTTTGGGAGAAATGAGGACTTGCTTTAGGTGTCTAAGGGCGGTTTTCAGGGGTACTTGAGCAGGAGCTTCTGGGTGTTCATGCCTAAGAGGAAGGTAGGAAGCCTTACCGGATCGAGTAGCCAATGATATGCCGACTAATCGAGCTTGGTTAGGGTAGGGACTGTCTGTCTCTGTATCCAGGGATACGAAGCCTGTTTTGGAGATGTCAGCAACAAGTTTTTCTAAGTCTTCTTCTGTAAGGACGGTCGTATATTTATTTTCCCGGGCGTCTGAGTTTTTCATATAGGCGGAGATCAAGGAAGAAAATTCAAGCTCCTGCAGAAGAGGGATCAAAATTTTGTAATCTGGTTCAGTTATGGCAAAATCTTCCAGATCAAAATTGAGCTTAATGTCTTTCTTGAGTGTAGCCAGTTTGCGGCTGAGCTTGAGCAGATCCAGGTTTTCTTCTATTTGTCTTTTTACCCGGGGGTTTTTTATCTGATTTAGGTTTTGAGTAAGATTATCCAAGGAACCGAATCGGGAAAGTAGTTTTTTTGCAGTCATTTCTCCGATACCGGGGATTCCCGGAATGTTGTCACTGGGGTCTCCCCATAGGGACAGGACATCGACGACTTGGGAAGGAGAGGCTCCGAAGGAGTCTTTAATTGCATTTTCATTTAAATAAACATCTTTGGCTGGATTAAATATGGAAATTGAAGGATTGACGAGTTGAAATAAATCTTTATCGGAAGATACGATTACAGTGTGTATCCCCTTTTTTTCAGCCAAGCTGGCCAGGCTTCCTAAGATGTCATCTGCTTCAAAGCCTGGTTTTTCAAAACATGGGGTGTTAAGTGCATGTAATACTTTTTTTAGAACCGGCACCTGCGTGACCAGGTCTTCAGGCATTGGTTTGCGGTTGGCCTTATAAGCAGAATACATTTTGTGCCGGAAGGTTGGTGCTTTTGTATCGAAAACGATTCCAAGATATTTTATCCCTTCTTTATCATTAAGTTTTTTTAAGGTAGTTAAAAATCCATAAATAGCGTTGGTAGCAAATCCTTTGGAATTTACGAGCTGCCGTATCGCATAGTAGGAGCG
>CBFDDY010000415.1:0-1605 GCA_965603705.1 uncultured bacterium
TGGGATTTTTTTCGGAATTCCGGCCAATTTCTTAATGGCTTTGAGCACAAGGCTCGAGGCAGCATGCATCAAGGGGGAGTTGCTCCCTTTGATGATCGAACCATCCTTTAATTCAATAGCTGCGCCGCAGAATATTCCCTTGTCGCCCTTTTTTTTCTTCTCTGCATCCCTGGCTGCCTGTTCTGCCGGCCCGACCACGTTTCTGTCTTCCGGCTTAAGATTGAGGTTATCCATGAGAAGCTTTGCTCTTTCAACTGTGTCTTTTTCACTAAAGCCCATTGCATATTCGCAGCTGTAACGATAAAAACGCCGGATCACTTCCTGGCGGGCCGCTTCCTTTATTATTTCGTCATCCAGGATGCCGCAGCTGGCGCGGTTTACTCCCATATCTGTGGGCGATTTATAGGGTGAGCTGGAAGGAGTTAACCTTTCCAAAATCCTCTCCAGCACCGGAAAGATTTCCACATCCCGGTTATAGTTTACAGTCGTCTTCCCGTATGCTTCCAAATGAAAAGGGTCGATCACATTAAAATCCCCCAAGTCTGCTGTTGCCGCTTCATAAGCGACATTTACAGGATGCTGTAAGGGAAGGTCCCAGATAGGGAATGTTTCGAATTTTGAGTAGCCGGACTTTATGCCTTTTTTATGATCGTGGTACATCTGGGATAGGCAAGTCGCCAGTTTGCCGCTGCCCGGGCCGGGCCCGCTTACGATTACCAGCGGCTTATCCGAAGGAATATACTCATTCGCTCCATACCCTTCCTTACTGATGATCAAGTCAATATCTGTGGGATAACCTTTTGTGAATCGATGGGTATAGACTTTAATCCCCCGCCTTTCTAATTTATTTTTAAAGAGCCTGACTGCCGGTTGATTGTTGAACCGGGTAATAACAATACCTAAAACCTGAAGGCCATATTCTTTTATCTCGTCGATCATTTTGAGCGCATCGACGTCATAGGTTATGCCAAAATCCGCTCTCAGCTTTTTCCTTTCAATGTCCCCGGCATAGATACAGAGAAGAATACTTGCCTTATCTTTGAGCTTCTGAAGCAGTCTTATCTTGACATTCGGGTCATAGCCGGGCAGGACTCTGGCTGCATGATAATCGAAAAGCAATTTTCCGCCGAATTCAAGGTAGAGCTTATTATTGTAAAGCTTGACTCTCTCGAGAATGTAGGAAGTCTGTTCCTCTAAGTATTTTTCATTGTTAAAGCCGATCTTTTTTTCCATAGCATAATATTATATTGAGGGACATCTTTCGTCAATGAATGATTAATTTTCTGGAGTCCCCCTATTTTTCTAAGCGTCTGAGCCCTATGTAAGAATCAGGTCAGTTGATACGAAAACATGAAGGAAAATAGAATTTTACGCTGAGGACGCGGAGGATACGGATTAAAGTGATAAAATATTAGACACGGATCTTCGCGGATAAGATTAAGAAGCTTTTTCTTCTTGGCTTGCAGCCAAAAAGAAAAAGCTATTTCCAATTTGTGCTAGGGCACAAAATGAAAACCTTTTTTCCTCAGCATGAAGAATCCGCTCCGCAATGGCATGGATACTGGTAAATCCCGCAGAAAGCCATCCGGAACAACGCGGGCATGG
>CBFDDY010000416.1:0-1603 GCA_965603705.1 uncultured bacterium
GTTCAATATCCTCCAGCAGCAGGGCTGAACCCGGATTGTTTTTGGCGAGTGTTTTCATCAGTAAAAAGTTTTGGATTAGTAGGCCTTGAACCATCTTTCTATCCATTACGATCTGGTCTCCATTAGTGACGCCAGGAGAGTAGTTAGCATATTCGATCAGCAGGGGTTTAAGGTTGTCAAAGTGTTCCTGAAGAGATATATCTAAATAATTACGGGAATGTGGAGGAGGGGAATCGAGGGTTGTTTTTTCTGTTTGCCAGAACCTGCCCAAAAAAATCCCAAGCGCAAAAACAAACACAGCCACTGCTGCGACCGGGGCCCAGCGAGGAAAAAGGGAGAATGGTTCTGATTTGTGTTGCGGTTTCTGTATCTGAGTATTGATCCCTCCCCAGCATTTATTCCAGTCGGCTTGAGGAATATCTTCTACTTCCGCCTTATCCATCAAATTAAAGACTTCATACGTAGATTTAAGCTCTTCAGCACATTCCGGACATAGCTTAAGATGTTCTTCTAATTTATTGCTTTCCATTTTTGAAAGCTCGCCATAATGGCGAAGGATGATCTGTTCCCTATATTTTTTGCATTTCATAGTCAGTCTCCTGTAAAAAAGTTTTAAAATGCTCTTTTAGGGTTGAGATGGACCGGAAAAGCTGTTTTTTAATACTCCCCTGTGAACAGTTCATATATTCGGCTATCTCTTTTGTTGTCATTTGCTGGTAGTGCCTGAGAATAAATATCATTCTTTGTTTTGCCGTCAATTTATGCAAGGCAGAGTCGACTTTATCTTTTACTTGTTGCAGATGAGTGGATTTTTCGGGATTAGAGGCTTTGGTTTGAAGGGGCGTATTTTCAATATTATCGGTAGCGAATTTATTAATTTTCATTTTTTTCTTTTTTCTTAAAAAATCGATACTTGAGTTAATACAAATCCGACACAGCCAGGAGGAAAAATTTGTATCTTCTGAATGATGAAATTTATTAAGATGATAGAAGGCTTTAATAAAAGTATCCTGCAGGATATCTTCAGCGTCCTCCCGGTTGTTAGTATATTTGTAGGCAATTGCAAATATATTTTGTTTATTTCTGTCAAACAAGTAGTGGAATGCTTCCTGATCGCCGTCCTGGGCCGATTTAACTTGAGCTTGTTCGTCCATTTTTTGTCTGGTTCTTCTTTTCTGGTATTTTTAACATATCATATATAAAAACGTGTGTACTGCCATTTTAGTTGACAGGAAGATTAATGCGGAAACGGGAATAGCAATTTATTTGGCTGCTCAGGACGCTTGCAGCAGCTAAGGATAAAGGGGACTTCCTGTTGACAGTATATGTTTACTCTGTATATTATTGTAGATGTAGCAGCTTAGAGAGTGGAAATGAGAACCATAGATTTAAAATTTTAAGAGAGCATAAATGAAAAAGAAATTTTTAATACCGTTGGCTGTTTTAGCTTTCCTGGCGGTTGCATTTTCTCTGCACAGAGAACCGGCCAGGACCCTGACCCAAAAGGAATTATTGGGTAAGAAGCTATTCTTTGATGAAGCACTTTCAGACCCGGAAGGAATGTCGTGTGCTACCTGTCACGATAAAAGAGGAGGATGGGCCG
>CBFDDY010000417.1:0-1554 GCA_965603705.1 uncultured bacterium
GGTAATAACCAGCTCTGAACTTGCCGCCCAAAAAGGCCTGGCAATTGTAGCCGGTACTCAGCGCCGTCATCAAGCCCATTATCTTGAGATCATGAAAAGAATCCACAAGGGAGACATAGGCGAGGTCGTATCCGGACAGTGCTACTGGAATATGGGCGCTCTCTGGGTAGAGCGGGCCCAACAAAACTGGGAAAACCGCACAGCTAAAGCCTGGTCCGATATGGAATGGCAATGCCGCAACTGGCTCTTTCTCACCTGGCTTTCCGGTGACCATATCGTCGAACAGCACGTCCACAACCTGGATGTGATAAACTGGGCTATAGGCTCCCACCCGGTCAAATGTTCCGGCATGGGCGGCCGCCAGGTACGCACCGCCCCGCAATACGGCAATGTATTCGACCATTTCGCTATCGAATACGAATATGCCAATGGAGCCAAAGTAATGAGCATGTGCCGCCAGACCGACGGCTGCCACAGCAATGTCTCAGAACGAGTAATAGGCACGCAGGGCTTCTCCTATACGGACGGGGCAAACGGCTACATCAAGGGAACCAATGCCTATGAAAACGAGCAAGAATCCCCTAATCCCTATGTTCAGTAACACACCGACTTAAAAGCCGGCATCCGCGCAGGCAAGCCCCTTAACGAAGGAAAACAAGTCGCAGAAAGCACCTTAACAGCGATTATGGGGCGCATGAGTGCCTATACAGGCCGGGCTCTCTCCTGGGACTGGGTAATGAACTCCTCCCAGCTCGATCTATCTCCCCCCAGCTACAAAATGGGTGACCTGCCGGTCAGACCGGTCGCTGTCCCCGGCAAAACAGAGTTGATATAAATATCTATTGACATATTGGCCAGTTCGGTGCTGAGCCGAACTGCAATTTTTGGCGCGACAAACATGGGAAGGAAATTTCTTGATGATATCATGAGATCAATGAAAAAAAAGCAATAAAAAAGGGTGCGCTTGCTTATTCCAGCATGGTTTTGCGGGAGCCGAAAAACTTCTGGAACCAGGATTTGACATTGCCGTCATATCTCTTTGTCAGGATCAGGGGAGCATCTATTTTCTGGGCTATATTAACAGGGATATCGCCAAAAAGAGCCCGCCTGACCAGGCCTTCTTCCGGCGCTCCCATAATGATGAGATCATGGTTTTGAGCCTCTTCAAAAATAGATTCCTCCATCCGATTTGTCTTTTTAATAATGACCTGGTAGCGCTTTGGATCGATCTCTTTAGCATATTTCTGCAGCTCATCTTTATATTTCTTTTTAATCCCTGCCAGATCATCATGATAGGTGGCATGAAAAAGGACAATCTGGGTGCTCTTATCTTTAACTAAAGCTGCAGCTGTTTTAAGAGAAAGCAATGCATATTTGATATTGCTTACAGGCACAAGCACTCGGGAAATCTCTAAGTCCCTTGCCGGAGGCCGGCATAAAAGGGTGATATCACATACGGTATTTTGGACTATCGCATCCAGGGTGGTGCCAAAAACCCTGTTATGGGCTTTTATTCTGCCTTCCCAGCCAAGGACCATAAGGTCGATCTTTTTT
>CBFDDY010000418.1:0-1545 GCA_965603705.1 uncultured bacterium
AAAAAGCAATAGAGGATGGTTTTGATACGATTGTCGCCTCAGGCGGAGACAGCACAATAAGTAATATCGCCGACGCAATCTTGTCTACCAAACCCGAGCTTAAATTCGGAATCATCCCTAGTGGCACAGGCAATGATTATGCCACCGGAAATAAAATCCCCCGTTCCATCTCGCAAGCTATTGAAATTCTCAAAGCCGGTCGTGTAGAAAAAAGGGATGTAATTAAAATAGGGGAGCGCTATGCTGTCAGCCTGGTGGGATTCGGATTTGACATTACCATGAGTGAGATCCACCTTAAGAACAAAACTCTTAAGGGGCCCCTGCTCTATTTTTATGCCATAATCGTGGCCATCTTCAGACATAAGGGTTTTCGCATAAAAGTCGAGTCAGAGACAGGCGAAATATTTGAGGGGAAATCACTGATGCTCAACCTGGGGAACAACAAGATCTCAGGCGGCGGCTATATGACCTGCCCTAAAGCTGACATGACGGACGGTAAACTGGATGTGATGTTTGTCGAGGACTGCTCTCCTTGGGCCCGGCTTAAGCTTCTGCAAATGGTAAAAAAAGCCAGCCACCTGAAATATCCTCTTGTTCACTATACCCAGGCAAAAAGTGTTACTGTAGAAAGTGACCTCCCCATTGCTTTCCACACTGAAGGGGAATTATTTTATACTGATAAAAAATCATTACCCGTAAAAATATTACCTTTATATATTAATCTGATCGTAAAGTAAGCAAGCGGGCGTATTCTTCCTGGAACTTTTTCTCCAATTCTTGCCGCAGCCGAGGCCATTTGTCTTTAGTCAAGCCTGTAGAAGGGATAGGAGGGAGGATCGAAACCCTGACCCGGCCAGGATAAAACAAGCGCTCTTTCTTCTTTTTGATCTCCAATGTTCCATCCAGGACTACCGGAAGTATAGGCTTCTGACTTTCGGTGGCAATATGAAGAAATCCCTGTTTAAATCGTTCGATTTTATCTTCTTCTATACGGGTACCCTCCGGGAAGATCAATAAACTTGCCTGGCTTCGGCTGAGGATGTTTATTCCTTTTTGGACAGCTTTGTAGGATTTAATCCGGCTGGCCCGGTTGACCGGGATATATCCGGCCAGAGCCATTCCCCAGCCAAAAAACGGAATGTAAAAGAAGCGGTTGGACGCAAAAAACTTAAAATGAAAGGGAAGTATTCTGGCTAATACCGGAATATCAATAGCACTTTTATGGTTGGCAAGGATAAGATATTGTTGTTTTTTATCAAAATTTTCCCTCCCCTCAACTGTCAAGCCCACTCCTGAAACAAAAGATAAAAAAGAAAGCCCCCATCTCGATAGTGTATTAGGGGCCTCTTCCGAGCTGTCCAGGAGTCGGGCGAAAAGCATGATCAGGGGCCAGAGGATAAAAACAACAAGCCCGGCAAGGATAACTAAAGGTGTTATGAGAATTGCTGAAATAATCTTTTTCTTTTTAGCCATACAATTCGAATATTATAAACCTGACCTATTCATAAAAGATGAAATTCAGGTGTGGCCTGTGCTCGCTTCAGA
>CBFDDY010000419.1:0-1532 GCA_965603705.1 uncultured bacterium
AAAAAAGAATCTCGGGAATTTTTCGCAAATACCAGGGGACCTAGCTACTCTCGCCATTCTATCTCTGGGTGATAATAAAACTTCCTTTAAAGATTTAGCAGGCCAGGCAGCCGAACTCCAACCTGAACTTATTTCCGATTTAGAGGAAGCCCAAGCTGTAATAGATGATTATATCGGCTGGATCAAGGCAAACCAGAGCAAGATGACAGCCACAGCCGGAGTTGGAAAAAACAACTATGATTGGCTGCTTAAAAACGTCTATCTTTTTCCCTACACATGGGAAGACTGCCGCAGGATTGTAGAGCTTGAAGACAGCCGCGTTATAACATTTCTTAAACTCGAACAAAACAGGAATCGCAATCTCCCCCCAATTAAACCGGTTCAGTCCCAGGCAGAATACAAGCAAAGCGTTAATGAGGCCATAGACCACATTATGAATTTCCTGCGTGATGAAGGAATATTTACAGTAAATGACTACCTTACTTCAGATGGTTATTTTGGATCATGGCATGGATTTGACAACCCGTGGCCGGAAAAACATGATTATTTCTTTAATTTTTCCCATCGCGAGCCGGTTATGGAGGAAACTCACGAGATGGTCGGTCATCACTTTGATGGACTAAGGTCCCAGAGAGACCACCGTTCTATCCGGGGAACTCGGCGCCTTTATAAAATATCCACCAGCAGGTCTGAGGGATTCGCCTTCGGTATTGAAGAATTGCTCATGCATGCGGGCTATCTTGACGGGCGCCCGCAAAGATCAAGAGAAATCGTTTATGAGCAGGCTGCCTTCCGCACTGTCCGGGCGCTATCTGATATTTATATGCACAGCGGAGATTGGAGTTTAGCAGATGCAACAGATTTCTGTATTAAAAATGCACCCCATGGAGAGCTTCTCGAAGGCAGTCACCATTTGTGGTATGAGCTGGATACAACCTTACGCGGGGTGGGTCATCATATGCTCATGATCGTAGGTAAAGTCCAGTTTATAAAACTATTCAGAGACAGGGCGCAACAACTGGGAGACAAATTCATCCTTAAGGAATTTTTAGATGAGTTCTTTGCCGCAGGAATGATCCCCATGTCACTTACAAGATGGGAGATAACCGGTTATGACGATGAGATAAAGAGATTATATGATTAATTTCTTCTTATTGAAAAATTAAATTCCTTACCTTATACTACATTTCATATTGAGTGCTAAAAAGAAATTATTAATTTTTTCTTTAATGCTGTTTCTTTTTACTTCCTGCCAAAAAGATAATCGAAAGTCCTCTGAATCTAGCAAAAAAAAACCTGATAAGATCATACTAAGAGTTGCTCAAAACAGCAGTATTGACCATTACTATCAAGTGGGATTAGAAAAATTCAAAGAGGTTTTAGAAGCAGAAACAAAAGGAACAGTCGAGGTGATCATTTATCCAAGCGGCCAGCTTGGAAATGAAGAGCAGGAGATAATCGAAGTTAAACTTGGCATAATAGATGCTACAATAGTATCCTCTGGAAACCTCGCACCTTTTGTTCCGGAAATC